>CALJPJ010000306.1 GCA_937980625.1 uncultured Bdellovibrionales bacterium | reverse complement strand
GAAGCTTCACCACTAAACATAAAGCAAATAGATCTATACTTGTCACAAGTAAAAGCAAGAGCAATGAGTTCAATGGCATTATTAACAGTATTAGTTAGGTTGTGCTCCATTTTACGAAACTCATGGTCTTTGATGTCATTAAAGCTGCGGTTATTAGTGGGGCAGCTGTTTGGTTGTGTATCTGGTTTTGTTTGGTTAGAAGCTAGCTTTCTTTCTAATTCTCTTAAGCGAGTGTAGTAATTGTCGAGTATACCTTTGTCGGTATTATTTACTCTTCTGTTGAGCTCTTCGCGTGCTTCTTTTACTGTATCAAGTACACTTAATTTTAAGTGTTCCCTTTTTCGAACTTCCTTTTGAGTATCTATATTGCTTGAACCTTGAACTAAACCATCAAAAATATTTTTTTGAGCCATATTTGCTGTTTTCATTTTACCATTATCATCCCAGCTTAATGCATTTTTAAGTGGATTATAATAGTTAGTTCCGTTGGGTTGATCGAGCTCAGAATTTCCCGCTATAAATAGTGACTTTTCAACTAGGCCTTGCGCATATAAGTTTCCAAAATGAGTATCAAAAGATTTTTTATGTGTATACTCTGTGTCTTTAGTGGAGCCATGGTTTGGTATAGCAGCTCCAGTTAAAAAACATGAAATTCCTTGCATGTGGGGGTTTCCCTTGCCGCCACCTGTTGTTAAACCTTTAATTAAGGTTGTGTGCTCTCGCAAGCCTTGAGCTTGAATAGCTTTTACATTTGATAAGTTTAAATTATAATCAGTTTCGGAATTTCTTTTTGGAAAAAAAGGTAAGCCGTCGATAGAGTTATTTGGATTAGTTTGTATTACACCATGGGGGTGATACATACATAAAAAACGTAAAATTTTTCCATTACTTAAGTTTTGTGCATAAGCTTTGTTGTTGTAAATTGAGGATAAGTAGGGGAGACCAATAAGAGCAGTTAGTCCCTGGCTCCCACATTTTAAAAATAGCCTGCGGTTTAAAATTAATTTCTTTACACTCATTTAAAACACCTTTTTTATTCATGACCTAATTGTTGTCATGCCATTTTAAAAAATAATCTGATGATAGTATGTTTGTAATTAAAGATCTAATATTGTCTTTGTTGCCAGTAAGTTGATTGCTAATGTTTTTCGACTCACAGTAATCGCTATGTGAATTTACTAAGTCCATTTGGCTGGCTGTAAAATACTGTAAGTTAACTCCAGTAAAGCATGACTTAAAATTATCGTCATGAGCTATAGCCCGGGACATACCTTTGTGGTCTTTAATGTTAAATTCATTAATTGTAGTGGTGCTATCAATTTTATTGCCAAAGCGATCCTTGTCATTATAGCGACCAAGAGCATCGAAGTTTCCTAGTGCTATGCCGTAAGGGTCCATGGCTCTGTGGCAACCGGCGCATGCGCCACTGCTTGTGTGGGCTAGGGCAATTTGTCTTTCAGTGGAGTTAGGGCCAAGCTCTTCAGCTTCTATTTCTGGTGTGCTCTCTGGAGCTTCTCCCATTATCCCGCAATTAAACCTTGTATGTACGTCAAGACCGCGAATAATTAGTGAGCCTCTGTCAGGATGAGAAGAGCTCACTAAGGTTGTTGTTGCCAGGAGTCCAATGCCAGCATAGGGAGAGCTTTCCGGCAGTTCAAACTTTTGTAGGTTATTGCCGTTTATATTGGAATTAATATTATAGTGATTAGATAGCCTTTGATTTAAAAAGCGAGTGTTGCCAGAAATAAGATAATTCACTGATTTATTATCAGTCACAATATCTCTGACAATTTCAATGGGTTCATTGCGCATGTCCGAAGCTATAATATCAAATTCATTTTGTGATATACCAAGGGCGTCTTGATCTACTTGCAAACTTTTCACCTTGTCAATATTCAGCCAACCACGTAAAATGTTTTCGGCATAAGTTCTATGGGAGCTAGTATTGTTTAATAGGTCACTAATAACTTGTTCGTATTCATTGGGATTAGTAAACTTTCCATCTCGGGCTAAATTCCATAGATCACGATCAATAGTTGACTTAAATAAAGCTAAGCTTACACGAGTAGCCACTTCAAAGTCGTTATAACTTTTTAACCCCGAGCCATTACCATTGCGAATTAAATATAGAAACTTTGGTGAAGTTAAAATTGCCATTAGGCCGGCTTCTAGCTTGTCTTTGGCTGAGTAGTCAAATTCAGAGTTATTATTTAAGGTGTTAATCACATTCATAAATGTATTTTTATCGTTTTGATCAAGTTCTTTGCGGTAGCTGAGCTCGGCAATAAAGTTGAGTTGGTTTGCTATACATTCAGTTTGCTCTCGCCCACTTTGATTAAAGCAGTTTTGGTTTTTACTTTGGTTGACATATATATTTGCAATTTCGGCAACACCTGTGTAATAAGTGTCAAAATAATTTTGATCTGTAACTTGGCCAGCTCCAGAATTTCCAAAAACTCCTCCGCCTACATTTGGTAGAGATAGGAAGTCGTAATCAATATCTAAAATTGTCTTAATGGAGTTTTTTAACTCTGTGCGAGTTAGTCGTCTAAGTGCCACTTTGTTAGGTTGTGGATTATGGTTTTTGCAAATATTATTTATTTTAGGAATACTATAAATGAAGTTGGCAATGAACTGTAGTTGATCCTCACTCAGAGCCGGTTTTCTCTTAGGCATAGTTTGTATGGCTCTATCATTAACTCCCTTAGAGTTTTTTAACCGTCGGTATAATAATGATTTTGTTG
>CALJPJ010000305.1 GCA_937980625.1 uncultured Bdellovibrionales bacterium | reverse complement strand
TTCATCACCAACTAAATTTTTATTCTTCCCTAAAGATAAGTTATATTGACCTTCGATGGGTAATGCCATATCACCTTTTGGCTCTGGGTATACATAATAGACAGTATTTAAATCAAATTTTCTCCATACATAAAACAGGCCAAAGGGGTAACGAGAATAAACTATGAGTTTCGATAGTTTTTTTTTACCTCGATCTTTGGTTTTTATATCTACATTTTCTATATGCAAAGAATTTTCTTGTATAATATCAACACTCGAAGAAAACTCGTCAGTCTGATCCTTTGACTTTATATAAACCCTAATATGACCTTCAGAAGATTTACTTTTAAAGTAAACTTGGGCTGTACTATTACTATTTGCAGGTAAAGCATTAAAAATTATTTTTTCTATTTTTAATTTTTTTAAATTACTATTAGATTGATGCATCCCAATTACAAAAATAGCTAATAAAAAAAAACTCAACAAAAAAGCTAAGTTATTAGCATATATCATTCCATATAAAACACAAACAAGTGCTCCAGCCCCGTACATGGCCCCGTACCTAGTTGGAATAATATAAACTCTATCTCTTTTTAACTTCAAGGGACCTCTACAGATTTTAAAATTAATTGAGCTGTATTTTGGTTGCTATGCCCTTCCACTGATATTCGATGGGACATAATAGCTAAACCAACACTTTGATAATCCTCTGGGATGACAAAGTCTCGCCCACAAACATATGCATAAGCCTTAGCTGCTTGGTTATAATCTCTGGCTGCACGAGGAGATAGCCCCTCGCTGTCACTACGACTTTTTTCAATTATATCTTGTAAATAATCCAAACAACTATCGCTGACATAGATTTGATTAACCTCAGCCATAATATTACAAACTTCAATTTTATTTAAAACAGGTTGCAACTTTTCAATTTTAATATTTCGATCTTCACCAATTAATATTTCACGTTCTGCCTCACGCCCAGGTAAGCCCAATGACAAACACATCATAAAGCGGTCAATTTGAGATTCTGGCAATGCAAAAGTGCCTTGTGAGTCCATGGGGTTTTGTGTGGCAATAACAAAAAAGGGCTTTGGCAAATCAAAAGTATGCCCGTCAATGCTCACTCTTTTTTCTTCCATGGCTTGCAAAAATGCACTTTGAGTTCTTGGAGATGAACGATTTATTTCGTCAGCTAATACAAAATTAGAAAATAATGGCCCTTTAATAAAATTAAAATCTTTCAGCCCCTTTACAAAGACCGAAGTACCTATAATATCTGCGGGCAATATATCATTTGTAAATTGAATTCTCTTCACTGGTAAACCAAAAAGTTTTGCTAAAGTCTTCATTAAACTTGTTTTACCCATCCCTGGTCTATCTTCTAAAAGCAAATTCCCGCCAGCTAATAAACACGTTATAGCTAATTTTATAGGCACAGGCTTATTAATAATAATTTGTTGAGCTTGCTCAAAAACTAAGTCTATTTTTTTTCGTAATTTAATATCAAAGTTATGCTTTTCTGATGACAAAATAAAACCTCTTTAAGTAATTATTAATTTAATTTATACTTTAAAAGAGCAAAGAGCCAGTATACGCTTTAGCATTGTATGCAACGCAGAAACACTCCCCACAGACCCTATAAATAGGCCCCAACAAAACCTAGATATATTTGATTATCCTGCTACTGTAGCCTTTGCTATATAATTTGTGATTAAATAATTACTTTCTTTTTCAGTTTGAGTTAATTTCTAATTATAATTAATTCGCTTATGTGTTATAAAAACTTTAGTATCGTAAGAGCTAGTACAATTAAAACTCCTATCCTGGTAAAAATTAATTCTAAATATGTCACATGATAAATCAATTCGATTAAACAAATACATTGCCCAAAGTGGTATCTGTTCTCGTCGTGAAGCAGATCGATTCATTGAAAATGGACAAGTAAAAATTAACCGCAGAACAGTGGATATGACTCGACGGGTGAAACCTGGAGATGAGGTTATGGTCAATGGCCAAATCATTAAAGCTAATGAGGCAGAGCCCTTTGTTTTTATTGCCTTAAATAAACCTGCTGGCATTGTTTCAACCACTGAGGAAACTGAAAGAGACAATATTGTTAGCTTTACTAATTACCCCTACAGAATATTTCCTATTGGTCGCTTAGATAAAGATTCTACTGGCTTAATTTTTTTAACTAATGATGGCGACTTAGTAAATAAGGTTTTACGCGCTGGCAATAACCATGAAAAAGAATACTTAGTAACCGTAAACAAACCTATTACAGACGAATTTATTACCGATATGGGACGAGGTGTTCCAGTATTAGGCGAAATCACCAAAACGTGTAAAGTTGAAAAAATATCTACTTTTGTTTTTAAAATTATTTTAGTTCAAGGGCTTAACCGCCAAATCCGTCGCATGTGTAAATACTTTAACTATGAAGTTGAGAAACTTCAACGCATACGTATTATGCATATAAACCTAAAGGGACTCCCTGAAGGTGACTTTAGAGCTTTAAGTGAAACTGAACTTGAAACACTATTAAAGCTGGTAAAACATTCTTCATCTAGCGTAAAACAAAAAAATAAAAAAAAACCAAAATCTGGTTCTAAATCAACAAGTAAAAGTGGCTCTAGAAAATTTAATAAATCAACAAGGTCAAAGAAAGTCGCCAGAAAATCTAATAAAAAAAGACGTGGACGCTAATAATACTAATTTGCACTAGTAATGGCTTTTCTTGAAGAAAAATAAGTGATTTAAACTGCGCCCCCGTGGTCAAACAGCCCTGTCATTATTTCTGAGTAGTTCCATCAGCCTTTAAAATAAGGCACTTATGCTATATAGATATAACAATAGTATTGAAATTGAAGGTGACCTTAGTGGTATATTTATTGCTTATAATTAAGGTGTTCTAAAGTTTATGCTTTCAGATAAAGGGAGTTGGTTTAGAGAAAATGTTCTGTCAAAAAATGTCAGTATGTTTAATGATATTTGATAGTCTAGAGGTGTATTATGCTATTAGAACTTATATATAAATCAATTTTGAAAGTGGTTGGGCTTATAATCTTTTGTTTTCCGTTTGTGGGGACTCTGGCTTCTTCTGCTGAGAACATTCCAACAACGGTTATTCTTGAGTGGTACCTTAGTAATAATCACAATACTTTAGAGAAATATATGCACCCTGAATATAAATCTTTAAAGCTGAAATGGAGTGATTTAAGAGCCCATTTTTACCCAACATTGGGTGTTCCTAAAGACCCTAGTAAATTAGATGAAAAAAACTTATCAGAATATTTTAGAATCAAACGAGTAAAAGAGCATATGTCTAAGGATTATATAAATGGAAGAGTAGAGGCAGGCGGAGTTTATCCTCCTATGCATCCAGTTAGACCTATGGTTTTTCAGTTATTTAAAGGATATAGTCGATCAGTTAATG
>CALJPJ010000304.1 GCA_937980625.1 uncultured Bdellovibrionales bacterium | reverse complement strand
TTCTAGACTTATCGTCACAGACTTTTGGGCGAATAACTGGCTGTAAGGTAATTTAAGAACTTTGCTGTAACTTAATTCTTTCCATAGTTTAATTTAAAAACTACTTTACCCCTATACCTTCCTACTGATATTCATATTCTTCATTTTAATAAAAGGAGCTCGAATGTTATCTAAACTATTTATATTAATAATTTTTATCAGTGCAAATGCCTTTGCCGTAAATTTAAATTCTGATGATATGAAATTAAATATTACAACTATTGGCAATGCTTTTAAACTTGGTTATGCACCCACAGAATGGAAATCAACACATGCAGGTTGGGATTTAAATGCAGAAATTGAAAAAGCTAAATTAAAAACTGATGATATTGCTTCAAATAGTATTTATGATTATCATAAAATATTAAGTTCATTTTTCAAAAGTGCACGAGACTACCACGTTGGCGTAAGGTTTCACTCTACACTATCTTCTACTTTACCATTTACAGTTAAACCTACAGAAACTAAAAATCCTCAATATTTTATTGCCCATGTTGATACAAAAAAGCTTTCTAATAGTCAGTATAAAATGGAAGTTGGTGATGAATTAATTTCATTTAATAATAAACCCGTTTCTGAAGAAATTGATGTTATTTTATCAGAACTTGCTAATGACGTTCCATTAACCGACCACTTATATTCAACTTTAATGTTAACTCGCAGAAGAGCTTCTCAAGCCTTAACTGTACCAACTGGTGTTGTTCATATTGGTTTACGCAAAAAAGGCACTAAAAAAATCATTAACATGCAGTTAATTTGGGAAACTAAACATGAAAAATTATACTTAGAAACAAACCAGCCAGATCACAAACCAAAACTAGCATTTGTTGCTAGCATGGGTTCAAGTTATGAAAAATTAATTAAAAAAAATATGGCTCTCCCAAAATGGATGCACCTTAATGATGAAAGCCCATCAAGTGATAGTAAAGAGGAGACAAACCCATATAAACCTAATGAAAACTTACACGCTATCGGTGGTAAAAAAAGCTTTATTCCTCGTCTTGGCACACTAATTTGGGAGTCAGAAAACACTAATGCTTTTGATGCTTATATTTACAAAAATAAAGCTGGAAAATTAGTGGGCTATGTTCGCATCTATCATTATAGTCAAAGCGACAAAGAATTTGATGCTTTTGTTAAAATCATAGATAAGTTTGAAAAAATAACAGATGGTTTAGTTATTGATCAGGTAAACAACCCAGGTGGAAGCGTCTTTTATCTTTATGCCTTAGTTTCTACATTAACAGACAAGCCTTTTTATGCTCCAAAGCATAGAATTCAAATTAAACAAGAAACAATTATTGAAACTCTCGATGTTCTTGAAAAGCTTGAAGCTGTTAAAGATAATGAGTCCGCTCAAAAAGTTTTTGGAAAGACTTGGGATGGATATCCTGTGAATTATCAAGTTGCAGAGTTCGCTAAGCAGTTTGGCCATTTTATTATTTCTCAATGGAGTATGGGAAAAACATTGTCTGATCCAGTATTTTTATATGCTGCCGACAGAATAATGCCTCACCCAAAAACTAATTATACTAAACCTATTTTATTATTAACTAATAGTTTAGACTTTTCTGGTGGCGACTTTTTCCCTGCAATTTTACAGGATAACAAAAGAGTGAAAATTTTAGGGACTCGTACAGCTGGTGCTGGTGGTTTTGTTGAACAATTCTCTTTACCTAACAATTTGGGTGTTGGAAGTATGAGTTTAACTGGTTCGATCGCTCTTCGCATTGACCAAAATCCAATTGAAAATCTTGGTGTAACTCCAGACATTAACTATTTAATTTCTGCTGATGACTTGGAAAATAACTACAAAAATTATGTTGAAAAAATTCAAACTGAAATCAATAACATGATTAATTAAACTATTTTTTTTAATGCTTAATTTAGTTAACTAACTAAATTAAGCATTAGCCTTTAATCAAACTAACTAGATATTTTAATTTTACATGCCAACAACCAACTATTCGTAACTATTAACTAATACTTTTCTTGGTTTACTTCCCTGTGGCGGACCAACAACACCTTCACTTTCAAAACATTCAATCATTCTAGCTGCTCTTGGATAACCTAGTTTAAATTTTCTTTGCAGCAAAGATGCACTCACAGTTTTCTCTTTAGATACCCATGCTAAAATTTCGTCATAGCGTTCATCATAGTCATTATCACTTCCCTCTGGCCCACCTAAGTTAAAACCGCCTCCCGAGCCATCTAGTGCTCTCATTGCTAATTGATCATACTCCGGCTCTCCTTGTGCCCGCCAGTAGTTTGTCACTTCGTTTATCTCATCATCTGATAACCAAGGCCCATGGTGTCTAGCAGGCTTTGATAAGCCTGGAGCTAAAAATAACATATCTCCTCTTGATAATAGCCTCTCAGCACCACTTTCATCTAAAATAATTCTAGAGTCCATTTTACTGGCCACCTTAAAGCTTATTCGACCTGGAATATTTGTTTTAATTAAGCCTGTTACGACATCTTTACGAGGCGATTGCATGGCTAGCACTAAATGTATTCCACAAGCTCTAGCCATTTGTGCTAATCTTACAACTGCTTGTTCTACATTAGATTTATCAACTGCCATTAAGTCACCAAACTCTTCCACAACAATAACTATGTACGGTTGTGGCTCATAATAGTATGAATCTATAATTTCTCTTTCTTCCAGTGCTTCATGATAAGATTCGTGGCTTGCAATTTGCTCGTCTGTTAATTTTTCAACTTTTTCATTAAATGACTCAAGCCCTCTAGCTCCAAACTTTGACATCGACCTATATCTTTTTTCCATTTCTTTAATAGCCCATCTTAGTGCACAAATTGCTTTTTTAGCTTCTCTAATTGGAGGCATTAACAAGTGAGGGATTTCATTAAACGTTGCTAAATCAACTTGCTTTGGATCTACTAAAATTAGCTTCAAGGTTTTAGGTGAATGTCTAAATATTAAACCAGTTAAAAATGAAACCGTAAAAACAGATTTACCTGAGCCTGTTGACCCCGCAACAAGTAAGTGAGGCATACGCCTCAAATCAACAATTTTATCTTTACCATCCGCTTGTTTACCCATAGCTATAGGTAGTCGAAGTTCATCATCCCAAAAATCATCATCAGCAAGAATATCTTTTAAATATACTGTTTCACGAACAGAGTTACTTGTTTCAATACCAACAACATCACGCCCAGGGATCGGAGCAATAATACGAACTGACTCTGAACTTAAAGCCAATGATAAATCATCAGCTAATTCAGTGATTTTACTAATCTTAACATTTACGTTAGGTTTAAACTCAAACATCGTAACGGCAGGGCCAGTTTTTGCCCCAACAATCTGACCCTTTACATTAAACTGCTCCATCTTATTAATTAGCAAATGAGATTTTCTATTTATTTCTTTTTCATCTATTTTTTGCCTTACATTTGGCGGATCTTTGATTAAGTCTAACTGTGGAAGCTCCCAATTTTCAATTTTGCGGTTAATTTTTCTTTTTAA
The DNA here is from genome assembly GCA_937980625.1 of uncultured Bdellovibrionales bacterium. Lineage (GTDB taxonomy): Bacteria > Bdellovibrionota > Bdellovibrionia > Bdellovibrionales > UBA1609 > JAHDIR01. The sequence continues at coordinate 5,398 of CALJPJ010000304.1, read as the reverse complement.
AAAAACCTTTCTTTTTTTCGGTTGATTATCATTTCGCGGCCTCATTATTTTTGATCTTTTTTTAATAACACCAATCAGTGATGCTCGTATTTCAACTGGATCAGGGTCTAAATTGTTCTCGACTCTAAAAAAACGCCCCCCACCTGTATCTAAAGCTGGCTGCTTCTTTCTTTCAATCAAGTTTTCAAATATTAGAACTGGGAAATAAAATATTTTTTTAAAAAATTTACTAAATGATAAGCTGTGGTAAAAATGTAATAGATAATCAAATGAACTTAAGCTTTTAGTCAATGCCTTCTTTGGCACTGATAATATTTCTTTAATATTTTTATCAACAATAAATAAGACTAAACATAAAAATAAAGCCCACAACAATATTGATACTCCCGCAACATTTAAAGCCACCAATAATGATTTTGTAATAGCAATCCCGACAACTCCACCGATTAATATTTCATTATTAAAAAAGCGCTTCTCTGGCCAGTACAAGGCAAATAAACTCGCCATAACCAGTAGCAGTAGACTTAACCACACTAATTTTAATTTAGTCGATGAAACTTGCTCTTTAACAAAATTTCCAACCCCAGCTCTTATAGAAACGCCCACAAAGGCCCAAGAGCTAACACCAAGAGCCTGATAGAATAAATCAGCCAAAATAGCCCCTAAAAAACCACAGTAATTCGCAACATGTGCGGATTTAACAATTGAATTTATTGATGGGTCTCCTGGTTTATAGCTAATTAGAGCTAACCCGGTAAATATTCCAATAGACATCCATGTAATGCCGATGATATCACTTTTAAACTTCTTGAGAAATTGCTCCATATGAATAGTTTAATTAACTCTTGCAAAAAGCGATATTGAGGAAAGTCTAGTTTTCATGGAAACAATTAAAATTAATGAGATTTTTTACAGCATTCAGGGCGAATCTACGTATTCTGGTTACCCAACTGTTTTTATTCGTACTTCTGGGTGCCACTTACGTTGTAGTTATTGTGATACAAAATATGCTTACAATGCTGGAGACATGATGTCTGTAGATGAAATCCTAGAAAAAGTTCAATCTTATAAGCCACAATATGTGTGCGTTACTGGTGGTGAACCTCTATTACAAAAAAATATTTACTTACTCATGAAAAAACTCTGTAATTTAAACTATAATGTCTCTTTAGAAACAAGTGGAGATATTAGTTGCAACCTCGTTGATTCAAGAGTGAAAAAAATAATTGATGTTAAAACTCCCGACAGTGGTGAGGCCAATAAATTCTCTTTAGACAACTTACCTAAAAATCTTGCTACGCTTGTCAAGACTGAATATAAATTTGTGATCTGTTCCAAAAGTGATTTTCAATGGGCAGAAGAGTTTTGCTTAAAACATGATTTATTTCGTTCTAGCACTGTTTTATACAGTCCATCATTCAAAAAAATAAATGAAAAATGGCTTGCAGAAAAAATAATTTCAAAAAATTCAAATGCAAGGTTGCAATTACAACTACATAAGTATATTTGGAATCCTCACATTACGGGAGTTTGATTAACATCCTAAATTCTTACGGGGGAAACTTGGAACTAAATTACAATCAATCGGATAACTTATTTGTTGCAAATCTAAATGCTGTAAGCCTAGAAAAATTAGTTAAAAGTAAATTGGAAATTTTATTTAAACAACGTGAAGAAGCTGAAGTTCAAATTAACGGTTTATACTCAATTGTTATGGAACAAGTTGAAAAACCATTAATTGAATTATCTTTAAAGTCTTTTAAAGGTAATCAAGTTAAAACTGCTCAAATGCTTGGTATCAATCGCAATACTTTAAAAAAGAAAATTGATAACTATCAAATTAAAGCTAAAAATAAATAACTAAATACATATTTGAACAGCAAGATTTCTCTTCAGCGAGCTCTTTGTTATTAGCAGCATGATATGACTCGCACTTAATAAATTAACTGAATTCATAGGATAAACATGGAATTACGGAAAGTTCCGCCTCAAAATCTTGAGGCTGAGAGATCTGTGCTCGGCGGCCTACTATTAGACCAAGAGGCCTGGGACGAAATTGCTGATTTAATTTCTGAGCACGACTTTTATAAGCCTGCACATAAAAAAATTTTTTCTGCGATACGTGAATTAAACCAAAAAAACGAACCCACAGATCTCGTTACTGTTTCTAATAATTTAATGTCTAAAAGTGAGCTGGAAGCAATTGGTGGTCCAGCTTATTTAGCTGAAGTTATGGATCACACTCCATCCTCTGCTAATATAGCTAACTATGCTAAAATTATCCGTGATAAATTTTTACTGCGTCGACTTATTAAACTGAATAACAGTCTTGCCGAGCAAGCTTTTGCCCAAGACTTTGAAGATGTAAATTCGTTTATGGATCAGTGTGAAGCTGAAATCTTTGCTCTCACTGAGCAAAAGGCAATGACTGGTCTAGTATCATCTAGTGATCTCATTAAACTTAGTATTGAAAAGCTTGAAAAATTACACGCGCAAAAAGGGCAGTTAACCGGAGTACCAAGCGGCTTTACAATTATGGATAATATGACTGCAGGCTTTCAACCAGGTGAGCTTTCTATTATTGCAGCCCGTCCGTCCATGGGTAAAACTGCATTTAGTCTAAATTGTGCTTTACATGCAGCTTTAAGAGAAAAGAAAAGTGTTGCTTACTTTTCAGTAGAGATGGGTAAAGAATCAGTTATGATGAGAATGCTTGCTATAGAAGCCAAAATTAAGCTATCTGACATGCGTGTTGGTTCATTAGATAATAAAGCTTGGTCCAGATTAATAACGACTGCAGCCACTCTCAGCGAGTCTAAACTCTTTATTGATGATACCTCAGGCATTAGCCCCTTTGAAATTCGCGCTAAAGCGAGACGATTAAAAGCGAAACATGGCTTAGACATGATTATGATTGATTATATGCAGCTAATGAGTTTGAAGCAAAGAGTTGAAAGCCGTGAACGTGAGGTTTCTGAAATATCTAAAACTTTAAAAGCTGTAGCCAAAGAACTTGAAGTTCCTGTTCTTGCACTAGCACAGTTAAACCGAGGTGTTGAAGGTCGTGCTGATCGACGTCCTATGCTTTCAGACTTGCGTGAATCTGGGTCAATTGAGCAAGATGCCGATATTATTATGATGCTTTATCGTGAAGATTATTACGACAGAGACAACCCTGATATCAAAGGGCAAGCTGAAGTTATTATTGGTAAACAAAGAAACGGACCAACTGGTGCTGTTAAGCTAAGGTGGATTCCTGAATATGGAATTTTTGCCAATCAAATAGAACAAAACAATGGACCTCAACCACCAACTCCAAAACCGCCAGAAGGTTTTAAAAATCAAAAAAACAAGGCACCACAAAACTTCGCTCCAAACGTAAAACCAATTAATAAAAACTTTGCCCCAGGGTAAGATGTTAACACTTCATTTTGGTTGTTTAAAATTATAAGTCGCTTTTTTAACAGCCTTTGGCTTAAAGCTTTGACCTTTTATGCTTTATAGCATTTTTAAAAAAATAAATTGTTTTATAATTAGTAAACATTCTCAGCTACTTAACAGCTTTTAAATGAAATACTGTTAAATTTATATCTATAACTTAAGTCGAGAACTATTTTATTTATTGAATCCGGCTTAAAGCTATTGTTTTATTTAGCATATACGAAAAATAAAACAGCAAATACATAGATGTATTGCTTAATAAAAATGTGTTCCAAGAGGGAATATTATGAGTGGAAAAGACTTATTTGAGGTTTTAATAAACGCAACAGGGCTGAGTGGTTCCGGCATTCGCAATGAAGTACTTTCACTTTTGAAAAGTAATAATATTCAAATTGATGATTTAAACCTAAGTTTATTAAGAGAGATCATGGCAGATTACCTAAAAGATAATCTACCAAACGTAAACACTTAAATTTTCTCTACAATAACAGTTACGTCACCCTTTAGCTCTTCACCAAGTTTAACAACTGCTTTGTATTGACCTAACATTTTAATTGGCTCTTCCAGAATAATATCTTTTTTATCAATTTCAAAACCAATTTTTGATAGTGCTTTAGATATTTCTAATGGTGTTATAGAACCAAATAATTTATCTTCTTCACTCGCTTGCATTTTAAAACTAATAGTTTTACCTGAAATTTCAGCCACTAACTTTTCACGATCTACATTAGCTTTTTTCTTTTTAATATCTGCAAGCTTCTGTAAATGGTTCCACTCTTTGACTTTACCTTCTGTTGCTAATAACGCTAACCTTCTTGGAAATAAAAAATTTCTTGCATAGCCAGCTGACACATTTACAAGGTCACCAACTTTACCTAAATCTTTTACATCTTTCTGTAACATCACCTTCATAATCCGCTCCTCTCCTTTATTTGAGTTGCTTTTCTTAAAAAACGACCTCTAAAATTAAACCAATAATCTAAAACACCAAAAATGGCAGTTATAAATGGTAATTGAATCACCAAACACAAAACCATAATAAATTTAGTAAAAAAACCAACTTTAAATACTTCAAAAAAATTAAATAAAATTGCAAAACCTTGGATAAAATAAACAAGTACGCAAATATTTAAAACATTTAATGCCATCATTTTAAGTGCAATAGAGCCAACATCAATAAATGCAAAGGCCAAACTTAATATTAAAATCCAAACAAAATAGTCAGGAACTTTAAAATAGCTTAACTCACCCTTTAATTTCTCTTTTAAAGACAGCAATTTTGTTAATTTTTTTTCAAATATTAATGCTATAAACAGGCTAATTGCTGCAATACTCACAATTATCGATGGCACTTGATAAGCTAATAATTTTACATCTGCAGACTTTAATACTGCTTCTTCCCTCATTAAGCCAAGTGTAGACAACTGGTGAAAGCTCCACTGTATGCTATGATATATTCCATCCCAGCTTAGCAAGTTTAAGTAAAAAAATGAGTACAAAAATAAAAGGTAAATACCTGAAACTAGAGTTACAGCCATCAAACCACTTTTAAATAAACTAAAATTCGATTTAAATAATGTGTGAAATAACCCTACTAGTAATGCTAAAGAAATATAAATTAAACTTAAAACAGGGTTAACTATGTATAGTAAGTAAGTTGCCACGATTGCAGGTATATATTTATACACCTCTTGCAAATTGGTCTGAACAATATTAATAAACATTCCAGAAAATAAAAATCCGAATGGTATTGTTAATAATGAAATAATCCAAAGCCCAAAAAGCCTTGGATATGACAACTTTGATTCTTTAAACATTATTTTAGTCCTTAGAATCTCTAGAAGGTCTTGAATCCCTAGATGGCCTCATTGAACGAGAAGCGTTTTTCTTGGCTATTTTAGCTTCTTTTTCTTTTTCTCTCTCAATTGAACCTGTAATAATCTGTCTATAATTTTCA
>CALJPJ010000303.1 GCA_937980625.1 uncultured Bdellovibrionales bacterium | reverse complement strand
GAACAAGTAATTCCTATTGATGAGGACATTTACTTTCCTCTGTTAAGTTCACATATGTGAACCTAATAAGACTTATAACTGTTTTGTTAAAAAATTACTCCTGCATGGGCTCACTTTCAATCCACGCGGAGTTCTGCCCGTAGAGCAGCTGTTTGAGCATGGATTGAAAGTAAGCCCATGCAGGAATAATTCTTTGACAAAGCAGAGGTTCACATTCAAACAACAATAATTTTACATAGTTAACTATCTTAAAAAGATAATATTTTATTTTTCTTTACTTCAAACAAAAATATGTTTAATAGTTGAGGCAATCACTAATTTTGTGATTTGTACCAGGGGTGCCTGCACTGGCTGAGATGGTGACTTACCAATCCCTTGAACCTGATCTGGATAATACCAGCGTAGGAAGCGTACCAAAGAAATAAATATAAGTTTACTTATATACTCTTTTGCCTTTGTACACTCGTATTACCCTGATCCATTTTAAGGAGCAGGAATGACAAACAACCTCTCAACTCATACATGGCAAAACCTTTGCTCTGTCAGAGAGTACAAGCCACTAGTTCATAATATAACAAATTTAGTCGTCACTGAATTTGCAGCAAATACTTTACTTGCCTGTGGAGCTTCGCCATTAATGGCCCATGACCCTAATGAACTTTCAGAAATTGTTAACATTTCAAAAGTATTAAATATAAATATTGGCACCTTAGACAGTGAGCAAATAAATAATATGGGCCTAGCCATTCAGGAAGCTAATCAACAAAAAAAACTAATTATTATTGATCCAGTGGGTGCTGGCGCAAGTCTTTTACGAACTAATACAGCTTTAAAACTTATTAAAATGAGTGAACGTTGTATTATCAAAGGCAACGGCAGTGAAATACTTGCTCTTAGTCAAAATTTGATATCAAAATCTAAAGGAGTAGATAGCGTAAACTCACCAGAGCAAGCATTAAGTGCTGCGAAGTTATTAATTAAACAATTTAACATAGAGTGTATTGTAATCACTGGCGCTAGTGATTTAGTAATCAGTTCTGATTCTGTTTCTGAGCACAATAATGGTGATCAACTAATGACAAAAGTGACTGGCACTGGCTGCTCGTTAGGTGGTATCATTGCTGCTTTTTGTGCCGTCGAAAATGACGCATTCAAAGCTTGCCAAAGTGCTGTGTCATATTATGGAATTTGCGGAGAATTAGCTGCTGGAAAAGCATCCGGACCTGGTAGCTTTAAAAGTATATTCTTAGATCAAATGCAAAATATAAATGAAGTCCAAATTAAATTAAATATAAATGCCAGCTATGTCTAACTTATATAAATTATACCTAGTCACTGATCAAAATATGATGAACCCTTTAAACATCGTCGAGGTGATTGAGTGTGCGGTTCAAAATGGTGTTACTTGTGTACAGTTAAGAGAAAAAAACATGGAAACTAGAGACTTTGTTGAGCTTGGCCACATAGTTAAAAAAAAACTAAACCGGCATAATACCCCATTGTTTATTAATGACCGTATTGATGTAGCTCAAGTCATTCAGTGTGATGGAGTACACCTGGGACAAAGCGATATAGATTATGAAAGTGCAAGAAAAATATTAGGACATAATTTTAAAATTGGTTTAACTATCAATACTTTAGCCGATTATAATAAGTATAAAAATAAAAATATTGATTACTTTGGCTTGAGTACAATTTACCCTACACAAACTAAAAGTGATGTAAATAGTGTTTGGAAGGCCAGTGACATTGCCCTTCTAAATTCCAACACTCCACTCATTGGTATTGGAGGAATTAACGAAAAAAATGCCAAGCAGACTCTCGAACTTGGCTTAGACGGAATTGCCGTAGTTTCAGCCATATGTTCAAACAAAAGCCTGATAAAAGTACAAGAAAAAGTCAAAGCCTTAAATAATATTGTGGGAAGTTATTATGAACTTAAACAATGAATTTTCATTTATAAATTCAATAAAAAGTCATGTTAAACTTAACAGCTATATTGGTATTGGCGATGACTGTAGTGCTCAAATTGTTAAAAATGACAAACTACTTTTAACGACAACAGACTTACTCATTGAACAGGTTCACTTTAAGCTAGATACAATTTCAGCTTATAATTTAGGTCGAAAATCTGTTGAAGTTAATATTAGTGATATTGCAGCTATGGGGGGCTATCCAGATAATATTCACATTAGCTTAGCAATACCAAAAAAATTAAAGAGTAATTACATTAGTGACTTTTACGCCGGCTTGTTTGAAGTTCTTAATAAATATAATATTAAATTACTTGGCGGTGACACAAGCTCGTCAAAAAATGACTTTGTTATTAATATTACTGTGCAAGGCTATGTGAACAAAGACAAAATAAAAGTTAGGAGCTCAGCTCAAGCTGGAGACTATATAGTTTTAAACGCTCCAATTGGTGACTCAGCTCTTGGCTTAAACATGCTTTTAAATAATGTGAATAACCCCTATGCCACCGACTTAGTAAACGCCCACAATCAACCGACAGCTCATATTACTGAAGGACAATTCCTCGCTAGCTACAGTGGTGTCAATGCCATGATTGACCTTTCTGATGGCCTAATGAAAGACTTAAAACATATTTTAATGGCCTCTAATAAAGGAGCAACCATTCATTTAGATAAAGTTCCTTTATCTGAAAACTACTTATCCTCTTATGATCTATTTTCAAAAAATAAATATGAGTATGCAATCTCTGGAGGTGAAGACTACAGCTTATTATTTACTGTTGCACCAGAACAACATAAAGAAATAGAGTCTAGTTATTTTAGTCATTTCAAAAAAAAGTTATATATCGTTGGAGAAATCACACCAGGCCATAGCCTTAGTTTTTATTTAAACAATATTAAGAAAAATATAAACTTCATAGGCTTTGATCACCTGACTAATAATTATAAAGAAAGTAATGAAAACAGCTAATATTTTAACCATTGCAGGGTCTGACTCCGGTGGTGGCGCAGGAATCCAAGCCGACATCAAAACAATTACAACGCTTGGCGGATATGCCACAAGTGCAATCACCTGTGTTACAGTTCAAAATACAATGGGAGTTTTTGATATTGAAGTTATTGAACAAAAGATAGTTCAAAAACAAATTGAATGTGTTTTAAAAGACATTCAAATTGATACCATTAAAATTGGTTTAATTCCAAATATTGAAACTGTAAAAATCATCGCCGAAACCTTAAGCCAATTGAATATCTGGACTGTTCTCGACCCTGTTTTTATTTCAACTAGTGGTTATAAATTAAACCAGGAACCCACGCATAAAGCCCTGCTTAAGTATCTAGTTCCATATTGTAATTTGCTCACTCCCAATATTAGTGAGGCTGAAACTTTAGCGAATATTAAAATCAAATCCACAGAAGATATGAAGATAGCCTGTAATATTATCTCTAGTAAAAATCCAATCAATATTTTACTCAAAGGTGGGCACTGTATTGGTCCTATGTGTAATGATTTATTATTTTTATACAAAGAAAATAAATTTATTGAGTTTAGAAATTTAAAAATTAGATCTAGCAATACTCATGGTACAGGCTGCTCTATGTCATCAGCCATTGCATATTACAAAGCTAAAAAAATACCACTCACCTCCTCTATTGAAAAAAGTATTCACTACGTTAGAGCGGCATTACTAAATGGAAAAGACTTAAACATAGGCCACGGCAATGGCCCTATTTGGCATTAAACAAATTTTAATAATTAAAAAATCATGGAGTAAAAAATGAAAACTGAAAGTATAAAAAAAGTTTATCAAACTGGGCAGCAACATAAGGTGAAAGTTCCACATAAAGAAATTTCTGTTTACACAAAAAATGAAAAGAAACAAAATATTTACGTCTATGACACCAGTGGACCTTATAGTGACCCTAATATCGCAACCAATGTCAGGCTAGGCCTACCTCACTTGCGATCGCCATTTATAAGTAAAAGAAATGATACAAAACACGCCAACTCACAAACAATTGTGACTTACAAAAATACATTTCCACAACATAAGCCTAAAATTGCAATTAAAAACAAAGAAATCACACAGCTTTATTATGCCAGAAAAGGCATTATTACTGCAGAAATGGAATTTGTTGCTATCAGAGAAAACCAACACTATCAAAAAGTTTTAAATGAATCTCCTGAATTAATAAAAACTAAAAACTTAAGGTTTATTACACCAGAATTTGTACGTGGTGAAATTGCTGAAGGTCATGCAATCATTCCTGCTAATATAAACCATCCTGAACTTGAGCCCATGATTATCGGTAAAAATTTTTTAGTAAAAGTAAATGCAAACATTGGCAACTCTGCTGTTAGCTCTTCAATTGATGAAGAAGTCGAAAAATCAATATGGGCTTGCCGTTGGGGGGCTGACACAATCATGGATCTTTCCACAGGACCAAATATACATTTAACACGGGAATGGATACTACGTAACAGTCCCGTACCTCTTGGCACTGTCCCCCTCTATCAAGCCTTAGAAAAAGTTAATGGTAAAATTGAACATCTTAACTGGGAAATTTATAAAGAAACTCTTATGGAGC
>CALJPJ010000302.1 GCA_937980625.1 uncultured Bdellovibrionales bacterium | reverse complement strand
TTAATAAGAAGGTTAGTTGAAAATGGAGTTAAGTTTTTTAATATGTCCATATCACATAAAGAATTAGGCGCATGGACAGAAACAACTAAGGCTATATTGGAAAGTAAATCAGCTTTATTTGTTATAGCTTCTGGTAACGAGAGTGAGCGAGTTGAAACTTTAAATAGATGGCCTCTAAACTTAATAAAAAAAACACCATCAAACGTTCAATTTGTGGCTCGAGCAGAAGTAACTAATGATGGGAAAATTGATTATGTTGGTAATTATAGCCAGGCTTCAAAAATGGTTTATGCTGTATCATCCAACTTCACTCCAACAACTAGTAAGGCGGCAATAGAGTATACGCGATTGTTAAGTTTACTTGATTTGAAACTACAAAATGCAAATAAACATTTAAGTGGCCCTGAGGTTTCAGAAATCTTAAAGAAAACTTTAACAATAGTTGATGGTAAAAATCTAGTTGGCGAAAAATACAAAGGATATATTTTTGAAAGAGAAAATTATCGTAAAATTTTTGATAAAGAAGTTAGTAGTTTTTTTGCAGCACCTGTTTGTGGTAAACTTTTGAAATAATATGGTCATCAGTTAAGTTCATGTTTCAAAAAATTTAATATGTAGTCTAGTCATGCTCATAAACCGTAACCTAGACTCCTGAACTGTCCTCGTCTCTGATACTTCGAGCATACTCCATTTGTGTAAGAGGCTCTTTGCCCGCTATTTTCTTTTTAACAACCATAAGTGTGTAAGCTTTTGGTTCTATCCCAACTTTTTTACATGATTCAACGATTGTATATAATGTGGAAGTTAGATCAGCTCCATTAATTTACAGTCTACTTTTTCTTCCATTAGTTTTTTTTCGTGCCTAAATATCTTGAACTATAAGGCCTAAAGGAGGACCTTCTGTTGTCACCATCATCGTTGTGTACATCATAAGTCCTAAAATATCTTTATTACTAGTACCTGTCTTACTGACCAAGCCAAGTCCCTTAGTTTCTGGGTGATGCGTATAATTTAATAAGACTTCCACAAAGTAAAAGCGAAATGGCTTCAGGTTACAGCTGATTTTATACTCGAGTAGAGAGTCAATAAAGAGTTATAACGGGAATTAAGCTTTAGTCTTGCGAGAAGTCTAAATTTACGTCTGGCGGCGTTTGATAATATTCATTTAAAAAAATAACTTACTAAGCTTCATGGGGCGGGTTCATACATCCCAATATTATTTGCAAGAAAATATAATGGTATTAGAACAAACCTTACATATTTAAGCTGTACTGCTGCATATAGCTCTTTAAAGAATAACCACTGGGTCCAAATTCGATGAAGAAGACCCAAGGTCAACACTTATCGTCACCAACTGCGAGGTTTGAAATTTTTAACTTCGTTTTTTCAAACAAAACGAATTTTGTTAGTGGCCAGTCAAAAATTATCAGGACGCAATATTTGATGCATCAAAATCTGAAAACAAGATAACTGTGGGATGCGTTTTTAAAGCTATGACCAGCTTTAAGGCTGCCATTACCATAACATATTACAAGACCTAGATGTCAGATCTGATCGTAACTCACTTTTAGAGTTGTGAGATTGAGTCTAGGTCTTTACAACTAATTTGATTATGCCAAGCCAACTTTAAATTTTCTTTTTTTTATTTTACCAGTACTCAATCCTGAAATTGCATCTTCAATACGGTTATTTTTAATGGCAACATAACTAAACACATTATGAATTGAAATATCACCAATATCTTTTGAGTCTAATTTAGCCTCACCAATTAAAGCACCAACAATATCACCAGGGCGAAGCTTATCTTTCTTGCCACCACTAATGTATATTGTTTTCATAGGTGGAACCAAACTGTACTTATCAAACCCAATAAGCTCTGAAACTTCCTCCAACTTGCATGGCTTAAGTGTTAACCCCTCAATTTCACTTAGTTTGTCTTGCTCATGTTGGTCAAAAAAACTAAAAACCATCCCTTTTTTGCCTGCCCGGCCAGTACGTCCAATTCTATGGATATAGGCCTCTGGGCTATGGGGTAAACTGTAATTCAATACTGTTGGTAAATCCTCTATATCTAAACCTCTGGCAACAACATCAGTTGCTACAAGCACTGATAGGCTTTTATTGGAAAACTTCGTCAATACTTCTATTCTTTCATTTTGTTCAAGATCACCATTAATACACTTTGCAAAAATTTTTCTGTTTATTAAAAAATTGGCAATATCATTAGATTCTTTTTTAGTATTACAAAATACAATTAAACGTTCTGGCTTGTACTTGTTTAAAACTTTATACAGAAGATCATTTTTATCTGTGGAGGGCTCGAGTTCATAAAAGAGTTGCTTAATATTACTTTTGTTATGAGTTATATCAATTTTAATTTCAGTGGCATTTTTTTGAATTCTTTTACTTAAAACTTTTATATCATCAGGGAATGTTGCTGAAAACAATAACGACTGCCGCTTTTTAGGTAAGTACTCTGAAATCTCTAAAATATCACTATTAAAACCCATATCTAGCATCTTATCAGCTTCATCAAGGGCAAATATTTTTAAATAACTTAACTCAAAAGAGTTTGTGTTTAAATGATGTAATACACGGCCTGGAGTTCCCACAACAATATGAGCCCCAGCTGCCAAAGACTTTTCTTGCACCTTTTTGGAAGCCCCACCACAAATAGTTAAAATTTTAACATTAGGTAAAGTTCTTGCTAAGCGCCTTAACTCCTTAGCCACTTGCTCAGCCAACTCACGGGTCGGACACAAAATCATAGCTTGGATACTACTAATTGATAAATTTAAATCATTTAAAATACCAAGCCCAAAAGCTGCGGTTTTACCTGAACCAGTTTTTGCCTGAGCAATCACATCCTTACCTTGTAAAATTAAAGGTAAACTCTTTTCTTGAATTGGCGTCATAAAATCAAATTTTAAGTTTATAAGATTTTCAAGTAATATTTTTTTTAAAACTGTGTCAGTAAATTTAGCTTTCATTCTTAAGTAAATATCAGCTTTAACTATTTATTGATATATATTTTTTCTAATTTTATCAATAAGGGGTTTTACAACTTCAGAGTTTGTTTTGTAATCATTGAGATCAACCTCGCCTCTTGTGGCTTCGTACATTGGCAATTCTTTATGGTTTTTGTCATCTTTGTATCGAGGAATTAAATGCCAATGGATATGGGGGGTTTGGTTGCCAATACACATAACATTAAGCTTCCAAGGATCAAGTGTTTTTTCAAGAGCAATACTTGCTTCATAAAGCTCCTCACAAAGCTCTAAGTACTCAGCCTTTGGAACATGATGCAACTCTCTAATATGTTTTTTTAAGTAAAGTAAACTATAACCCCTATAATATTGGTGATCACCAATCACAAAAAATGAATTTTTAAATTCATGAATCATTAATGAAAACTTACCTTTTTCACACAAATCTACTCTTTTACATATTACATCTTTATACATTATAACCTTTATTAATTACCAAAATATGTTTATACGCAAATGTATTTTACCTTTTATTAGACCCTCGTGAACCAGCTCTATTTACAGACGGACGAGCTGGAGGATCTTTAAAATCACTAATAAAAAAATTTGCAGCATCACACTTATAATTTTCAATTACCTTATTGTTAACAAGTTTTAATACTTTACTGTCATTACTTTTATCACAAAATGGCTTCTCCCATTTTAAAGTACTGCAGTATTCTGTATTAAACTTCACTGCAGCTTTAGCCTGGCCATTATCAAATTGAGTTAATTTTCCGCCACCATAAAATTCAAATAGTTTTTGAGATTTACCATCTTTTTTCTGGTTTAAAAAGATGTGACTTGAATCTGATTTCCAATCAATTTCAGCGACTTTATTTCCAGAGGAAAAAATAGAACCAGTTCTAACTACTTTTCCACCTAAGTCAATTGTAGGACCTAGTTCATCCAAGGCCAATCCGCACCTATTTATACTATGCTTTTTGGGTAAATAACGTTTCGCTAACTTCTCAAGATTAGCTTCACAACTGGAGGCTAACATAATTGACTCACAAGGATCATCTCGAAAGTCTCCAGGAAACCGGGCCCATATTGAATCAATAAAAAGCTTATCAATATTTTTATCAAATACTGGAGAATGAAAAATCTTATTAACTTTCCCTTTTTGATCTAACAACTTATCATAACTTTCATAGGACTTTGCAAACTTATTAAACGGCATTAAAACGCCAGGATTTTTCACGGCCCATTCTCCCAACCCCATATCTTGTCCATGAAGTTCAATATCTTTGAGATAAATTTTTTGAAACTCATCAACTTTATCTTTTGAAAAGCCATAACTACATTCTTTTCCTTTCTTTTGTAAATCAGAAAGTAACCTTGAGCATTGTGCCCCAACATCCCATGGACATAAACCATTTTTACATACCTTTCTCTTTTCAGCAATTGTGAAGCTTCTACTAATTCTTGACAGATTGACAAAGAATTTTTCAAAGCCACCCTTGAGACATTCCTGGGCATTCTTACACTGATAGCTTGATAGAGCATCGGCTACTTTGCGCTCTGTACTATCAAGTTTTCTCTTTTCAACTCGCGAAAATGTAATACATTTTCTAGTTCCATGTTTATTACCTGCTGATGGAGGAAGTATTCTATGATAAATTTTTCTACTTACACCATCGTCACTTATAATATTTATTCCCGAGTCTGGAGACTCACCACAAGAGTTTGCTTGCAATTTAAAACCTAAGTTCTTTACATCTAGTGGTTCGATATCATAATACCTTTTGTGACAATCACTTACATCATTAGAACATAATCCATGAAGAAGTTCTGAGCTTTTGGGCTCTATTTTTTTAACTTCTTTTTTAGGCACTTTATTTACGGATTTTGGCTTCTTTATTGGTTTTTTCGCTTTGCTCTTCACTTGCTTCGCCAAGTCAGACTCTAGTCCATCTAGACTATCACTAAGCATAAGTTGTGTGTAACTACACTTTTTTTTGATTTTGTCATTATCAGTACTACATATAGACTTTATTGCTTTAGCTAACGAATCAATTGTTTGTTTATATTTTTTTTTATCAAAGTTATATTGGAGTGAATTAAGATTGTCTTCCAGCCCCTGAAGATTTATTTTATTTTCACTGTTAATTCCTCTTGCGTATTTAAAACCAACTATAACAGTCCCAAGGCTATTCAAGTAATAATCTTTGCTATCTGTATTTACTTGCTCTATTTGATCAAAGCTTGCAAACTGAGCATGTATTACCGAAGAAAATAAAAATATAATAAAAGTTAATAAATATTTTGTTCTCATATATATACTCTAACCTAATTTTTAAATTCTTCTAAATTATTAAAATTCTTACTTAAAAACTAAACTTTAGCACTAAGTACTATCGTAATCACTGTACTACTAGCTATAAAATTGAATATTTAAAAGCCAGCATTATTCATGCCCAATTTAGTTAAGTGTAAAACCTGTAAAATAAACAGCATTAACTACTTAGCCTTATGTTAACTATTTACTTCATGCTAAAGTCCAGTCATAATCTATAAATTATTATTTCACCACTTTTACTACTGGTTAAAGCTAAATATGATAGACAATATAATTAACGATATAAACACTCTTGAGAAAAGCTGGGACATCACTAAATTTCCTGAGCAATCTGTTAAAATTTTACAAAACCTTAATTGTCATTTATCGTTTGAAGAATTTGAAGCCGAAGTTGCAATGTGGCTTTCAAAAACTAAAAAGTTACCAACTCAAGTTAATTTGTATAATAGCTTTGGCGAACCACCCGTTACTATTTTTAATAATAATAAATTTGCTGTGGATATTTATTTTTGGAGAAAAAATAATACCCTAATTCACTCTCATGCTTTTCGTGGAGCTTTTAAAGTTCTCTATGGACAATCATTACATGAACAGTTCCAAGTTGAAGTTTTGGAGCCGATTGACGATGACATTTTACTTTCAAAGCTTAAAAATTCACAGAAAATTATAATGAAAGCTGGAGCTTCACAAGTCATTAACCCTGGCATGGAGCTTGTCCATAGGGTTGTCCATTTAGATAACCCTACAGTCAGCCTTTGTATTCGTACTGTTAATGATGTTGAGCTTGCACAGTGGCATCACCTCCCCTCAGGAATTAGCTATCAAAAACATAATTTAACAGAGGAAACAATCAAAAAAATTTCATTTTTTGAGTTTATGTATAATTCTGATAGTAATAAGGCATTAGAGTTTCTGGGTCACCTATTAAGCGGTATGACCACCTCAGCCCAACTAGATCTATGCGAAAGTTTACTTACTAATGAACTTGGTTTAAGCGAAGATATTACATCTATTGCACTTAATGAAATACAAAAAATATTTACAAATAAAAAATGGTATCAAAACTACAGTGAGCATTTTAATCAAATGGCAAAAAATTTAGATGAGTATCAGTTGAGTAGTGCTGGCACAAAATTATTAGCTCACGCCATTAACAGTAACTACTCAGCTGTTGAAACTAAAAATTTACTCAGTGAAGTCACCACAAAAAATGTCGACGAACTCACTCAAGCTCTTTTAACTGGGCCACCAATTTTTTGTGACGATTATTATGAATTACAAATTAAAAAAGTTAAAAATTATTTTAATTAAAAAAATCCACCATAATATACCCGGTTGGGGTTAGCTATTTGAAGGTGCTAAAAAATTTTTTCTAGCCATTAAAACTTTTTTATAACTAGAAATTAACTTTGTATGCTTATCAATACCAACTAAATTCATATCAGTTGAAGTTAAACCATAAAATTTAATTTGTGCAGTCACACTTTGATAAGCAACCTCTAATAAATCTTTACCGTACATTTTAGTTAAATTACTTTTATAGTTTTCAAATTCTAAATCAGGGTTAATCATTATATCTAAAATTATTCCTACAATTTGATAAAACTTTCTACGACTGGGAGTATTGTCATTATAGTGGTTAAAAGCATCTACTTGGCCTTTTGCACTCTCCAGGTCTCCAAGTGCTAAATAAATTAACCCTTTAAGCTCTCCTATTGTGCATTTTCCCCATGGGGTTATTTCATCAAAAGCAATGCCTATAAGGTCAGCAATTGGCATATAGTCATCTCGCTCGCTCTCCTCCAAACATGTCACTAGCCCTAGCAACTGACTATTATCTAGCGTATGAATTGTAAGTATTTGTTCTCTAAAATTAATTCCCTTATTATTATTAGCCCAAACTAAATCTTCAGTGGGATAAATTTCTGAATAGTTTGGCACTAAAATTCTACAAGAATAAGTGCCTAGCTCTTGATAATCAGCAATATAAACCTCTTTGCCCATTTCTTTTAAAATAGCCATTAAGTACTGATACTCTTTTTGCGTTGAACCTGAAAAATTCCATTTCGTAAAGTTATAATCTGTTTTTTGGGAGAAAAATTTCCATGAAATAACCCCGGTCGAATCAATAAAGTGTTCCACTATATTATTGGGTTCCTGCACCGCTAAACTATTAAAAGTTGGTAATGGAACATCATTTAAACCTTCAAAACT
>CALJPJ010000301.1 GCA_937980625.1 uncultured Bdellovibrionales bacterium | reverse complement strand
CTCGTATAAGCCCCACCCATAGCCATCCCTCGTACAGATCTATAGCTATCAAATAACTCACCTCCATAAGACAAATGAGATAAACTCAATAATAATAAAACTAAATACTTTATGGGCATAAGCAATTCGCCAAACTGTCAGGAGAACTTGAACATGTTCCCATACCAAAAACCTCACCCTCTTGTAATATACTCCTAACTCCTCTTATTTGTGAGGTCGTATAAACACCAGGGTCAATTGCAGAACAGAAATCCATTATAGGCGAGAGCAAATCACACCCCTCTGATATGGTATCTTTAATTTCATCTAAAACATCCACAACTGTGAGCTCCGTTGCTGCAGAAAACATCTTTGATAAATACGAGCCCAACAAAGCTGAGTCAGCATCAGAAATATTAACTGGCAAACATGTATCATTATGGTCTGATGTCGATAAATTAAATTTTTCATTCATTTCTAAACCGACAACTGTCATTAAAAATGCCATCATTGCAATATTTTCGTCATCATTCCTTTCACTAGCAAGGACAGAAACATTGCTTTCAATTATTGATATTGCAAACTCACAAGCAGCAATTTGCTCTGGGCTAGTCGTACCAAAAGTATTCATAAAAAACTGTATTGGAGTTGCTCCCCCCAGAGATGTTGACTCATCTAGCAAGGTCAACAAATCTAAACCACAAAAGCCAGCAAAAGCAGAAGCATATTGGATTAAATTTTCTCGGCGTGTTTTAAATTCTTCACTCACATCATTTAGTTTTTCAATTGCACTTGTGAAATCTTTATCGTTCATAAGTTGTTGAACTTCAAACCATAATGAGGAGTCTGTTTCTTCAGACTCTAAATCAATAAACGAGTTATCATCACAAGATAATATAAATAAAGAACTTATTAAAATTATTTTTATTAATACTTTCATTAAAACCTTGTCGTAAACTTTATAATATAATTTCTACTCTCTTTTTTCTCTGTTTCATTTCCAACTTCTTCACCAAAAGAGGCCAACTGAAGTTGAAACTTTAAAAATGACAACTCTAAGCCAGCAGTCCAATAGCCTTGGTTCATACCTGCTCTAAGAAAAAAAGTATCATAGCTATTCCACTCAAAACCTACATGATATCTTGCAGAGCTATTTTTTAAATCATTACTTGATAGCAAGTCTCTATATTCACCTGTTATTGTAAACCTTGAGTAATTATGACTAATTGGAAATAAGGCAAAACCTGCATCTAAAGACATCTTTGTCTCTTCTGGCTTATCTGCATCAGGGTTAATTAAACCATCAGTACTATATTTTGTATTACCAACATCTCTCACAACAGCAGAAAGAGTTGGAAGCCACTTCCAAGGTGCAGCAATCTGAACTCCTAAATCAGAGGCTACACCCAAGCCCTCTGTCGCATCATCGTTTAATGACAAATTTTGCGAAAAAATTGGAAACCCCCCCTTGAGTTCCACTCTATTTATCGCTCGTAAGTTAGCTCCAATTTTGAAGCGCCCTTCCAAAAACCTTTTATTAAAACCAAGAATGAAAGCTAAATCATTTTTAAAATCAATTTGAAATGGCAAAATTAATGTTGGATCTATATATGCGTCTGTAACTGCATTTCCATAAAAACCAAAACTAAAATTTCTTTTAGCATAGGCTAAAAATAGCTGTGATTTCAAATGATAAGTTGCCTCAGGCTCCTCATTTAAATCATCTAATACAGTCTGTGGGTCTATGCCACGCAAAAAATCAAAGCCAACCATGGCTTGAGTTTCTGCGTTGACTTCCATTTCAAAATCAAGAACTGTTAAGTAGTGCCCTCTTAACTTACCTAATGCCGCTGGGTTAATTAAAACAGTTGTCTCGTCGTTGACAGCACTAATATGAGCTCCGCCCATACCTTGCCCTCGACTACTCTTATAAAAAATTGAATCTCTTGCAAATAACAGCTGGCTAGCAAAAGTAACCATTAGTATTATAAATATAAAACCTAACTTCATAACTTTTTATCGTCAGGTTATGGTTCAATCTGAAACGCGTTTTATATATAATCGTATATTTTTTTTACAATTAGACTATTGTCTAACTCCTTTAAGACATTTTTTTCATACTTAATAGAAATTTATCAACACTTTGGTATAAGGCGTCCAAAGAGCTCATATTAGTAATGACTATATCAGCCAAAATTTTTTTTTGATCAATATCCATTTGTGATTTAATTCTTGATTCAGCTTCTCGAGTGGTAAAATTATTTCTTTTTTTTAATCTATCGATTTGAGTCTGTTTATCACAGTAAATTAATACATTTACATCATAATTATTTTGTAAGTTATTCTCAAAAAGTAACGGAATATCATTTACGACAATAGATTTTCCCTGACTAAAGTATTTCTTTTTAAGATTTTCAGTTTCACTTCTGACTAATGGGTGAATGATTGAATTTAGTTTTTTTAATTCACCAATATCATTAAAAACAATATTTCCGAGCTTTGGTCTAGATATTACTCCATCAGAGTTCAATATTTCATTTCCAAAAAATGATGTAATAGCTTCAATAGCCTCTGGATTTGAGGAGAGGATCGAATGAGCAATTTTATCTGAATCTATAACAGGAATTGATTTACTCAATAAATAGTTACTCACAGTGCTTTTACCAGTAGCAATTCCACCAGTTAACCCAACCCATTTAGCCTGACCTTTGTCCATAAACAAATAATACCACAATTTTATTTCAATATCACCTGTAAATAGCCGATGAGACTCTTGTAGTTAACTAATAAAAACAAAAGGTTATTTGTGAAGCAAACTAAACCAGAATTTTTTGGTAAATACCTTCTCCTAGAAAAAATTGCTGCTGGAGGCATGGCTGAAGTTTTTATGGTTAGAGCCCCTGGTGCTAACGGAATTGGTAAAATTATTTCTATGAAAAGAATTTTGCCGCAATACACTGACAATCAAGACTTTCTTGATATGTTTAAAAGTGAAGCTAAAATAGCCATTAACTTAACTCATAATAATGTTGTCTCTATATACGAATTTGGAATAGAAAAAGAACAGCTATACCTAACAATGGAATATGTTGAAGGTAAAAATTTACGTCAACTCCTAAATACACTTAAAAAAAGAAAGAAAAAACTCAGTATAGATCAAATTGTTTATATTATTAAAGAAGTCGCTTCAGGGCTTGATCATGCCCATAAGTGCATTGATGCTTCCACTGGAAAGCCTCTTAATATTATACACAGAGATATGAGCCCACAAAATGTTATGACAAGCTTTGAAGGCGAAATTAAAATTGTCGATTTTGGAATTGCCAAAGCTGAAAGCCAAATTGAAAAAACTAAAGCAGGAACATTAAAAGGTAAATTTGGCTATATGAGTCCAGAACAAGCTCAAGGGCTTGAAGTTGATATTAGAACTGATATTTTTTCATTAGGAATTTTACTCTGGGAAATGCTAGCGGGTGAAAGACTCTTCATAGCTAATAATGAAATAAATACCTTAAGAAAAATTAGAGACTGCAACATTCCAAGTATTAAAAAAATTAATCCAAATATTCACCCTGAACTTGAGCGCATTGTAAATAAGTCTTTAGTTAAAGATCGAAACTTAAGATACCAATATGCTTCAGAACTTTACAGAGATTTAAACCGCTTCTTGAACAGGCAGTATCCTGATTTTTCTAAACAAGATTTTTCTATGTTTATATCTGGTATATATGCTGATCAAATTGTCGACCTTAGAAATAGAATTATTGAGTACTCCAAAATACCATTTAAAGACGACTTTTCCAGCCAAGAAGATAAAAATGAATTTCTTGAACTGATCACTAACACAAGTCCAATGCAAATTGAAAAAACACAAGCTATTTCGAACAATAGAAAAACTAATTCAAAAAACTCAGTGTCTCGAACATTTGATTTTTCTAGTGCACGACTAAAATCAGAGAATCCATTTTACCAAAAAAAATACAAAAAAGAAAATAAAAGTAGTGTTGTTCAATCTGCAGTAAGTACAAACTATAAAACTCATGCAAAAATTGAAAAGAAAAGAGTTAGTTTTATTAACTTAATAATGGCGTTATTTATCTTTGGTGGCTTATTTTATTTTTACCAATCTGGTTCGATGAACAATTTAATTAATAAGCCCGTAGAAATAACAAGAAAGATTGCTAAAAAACATGAAAACAAAATTAATGACCTCAATAAAAAAGAACTTGCCAGCAATCAAGAAACAAAAAAACAAGAAGATAAAATTGAATCAAAGCCAGAGGTTAAAGAGGTTAAAGAGGTTAAAATTGTTATTAACAGTAAGCCTTCAGGAGCAAAAATATATTTAAATGGCAAAGATACTCGCCGCATCACTCCATCTCAAATTTTAGTTCCATTCAACCAGGAGTTGAATCTTGTACTCAGAAAGCATAATTATTTTGATTATAAAAAAGAGGATTTAGTAATTACATCAAATAGTGCCCGATCTTTTAACACAACTTTACAAAAAGCAAATATCGGTTACGTAAACATTGACGTAAGACCTTCTAAACATGCTAAAATATATCTTAATGGAAAGGAACTTGTTGAAAATAAATTACCGATAAAAAACTATGCTGTAAGAGCAGGGGCTACTTTAGTGTTTAAAGCATCAAACCCGTACAAAAAAATTGTTCGGTACAAAAAAGTAGTTCTAAAAGCTGGTGAGAGTCAAAATATAGTTTTTAATTTAAATTCGAAAAGAAGACCTTCTAGTAAGAAACGACGAAAATAATTTTTAACATAGCTAAAAAGGCCTCTATGAACAACACGATACTCTCATTATTTGCTGACTCTAAATCTAGAAATAAAAATCATATTGCTATTAAGCATAAAAAAAACAAAGTTTGGAAGAATATTTCTTGGCCTGATTATTTTCAATATGTAAAGAACTTACACTCAGCACTTGATAGTCTTGGACTACAAAAAAATGATAAAGTTTGTATTATTTCAAACACTTGTTACCAGTGGGTTATTGCTGACTTATCAATTATGTCAATTGGAGCTACTACTGTCCCAATTTATAAAAACTCACTAGATGATGATATTGACTATATAATTAAAAATTCTGAAGCAAAGTTTATTTTTTGTGAAGACAGTCAACTTGCTGATTCTATCAGAAAAATGAATAGCGATATTAAAATTATAACCTTCACTGATTCTGACAGTACACATTACAGTAATTTCAATAAACTTATTGCAAAAAATAGTAGTCTCTCTGATGAAG
>CALJPJ010000300.1 GCA_937980625.1 uncultured Bdellovibrionales bacterium | reverse complement strand
ACATTAAATCAGGTTAGACCATGCTGTTTGCATAGTTTTGTAGTGATTCTTGTAGTTACCCAAATAATCTATGTAGTTTGCAAGACCTAGTTTTAGCCCTACTCAACTCAATAAACATAAACTGTTTAATAATTCTTAACTAAACTCCGATAGTTAAATTACAACTGTGGAGAGAGGACTTATGGCAAAACTAATAAAGTGCAAACACTGCAAACATCAGATTGCTAGGAAAGCAAAATCCTGCCCTAGCTGTGGAGGAAGTAACAAAAAGACTTCACTCTTAGGCTACTGCATTATGTTTTTCATGTTTATGTATGTTGTTTCTTTATTTAATAGCCCTGAAGAAGATAGTAAGCCTCAAAAAGTTACTAAAGCCAAAAAGGCAAATATTTTAAAAGCTAAAAAACAGAATGCTATTAATAAGTTCTTATCAGCTTCAGACTGCAAACCTGAGGATTTAAAAATCGCGAAATATGCGGCTATAGGCAAAGACAATGTTAATATTTATAAACTTAGTAATGGTAAGTACACCAAGATATTAAATGAAGCTGCATCAAAAGCACTAAAAGAGAAACATTACCATACAGTAAATCACAAGAGTAAAATTTTTGAAGCATGCCAAAAAGGTGATTACTCTTATATCTTTCCCATTGGCCAAGAGAGCGCAAAAGGATGGATTAAAACTAACAATATAGTTGGTTATAATGGACTTAAAAAAGTCCAAATTAACCCTAGTATATTCGAGAAGTATACTAAATCTAATTATAGAGAGACATTAAAAAAGTTTGGCAGATACTTAAATAGAATTCAAAGTATGAGAGTCCAACTAGCCAAGAAGTTAATAAGCAGTAACAAGTGTGAGTATATTGAGCACTCTGACCTAAGCTTAGATAAAAGTTCAAAAAGGAACCTTATCTTCTGGGCAACTTGTGGCAATAAAGAGCGATATTACCTTAGCGAGAAAGAAATCAAAGCAGAGACCAAGTTACTATCTCAGTCAGAAAAATCATGGACAGAACATGATGCCAAGTTAGCATGTATGCAATTAGTTCGAAGCAGAGTTCAAAATAAATCAACCTTAGATTTCCACATGCTTGGAATGGGCGCTAGAAAAGTTGCATCAACTCAAGTTGTAAGTGTAAGTCTTGATTTTGATGCAAAAAACTCATTTGGAGTCCAGCAAGACTTTACAGCTTATTGTACATTTAAGCCAGGAAAAGATGGATCAATTCAAATTGAACAAAAGTAAAAGGCATATATGATTTTACGGTTTGTATCAAAAAACAAGCAAAAGACAAAAGAAATACAATTATTACTTGAGAAGTTAGGTATTGAAGTAATACCTTTAGATATCACAATAGACAAAATACAACATCAGCATCACGAAGTTTTAATTAAAGATAAACTCTTAAAAGCTTTTAAAAAAGTGCAAAGACCTCTATTTCTTGAACATACTGGTTTATATTTCAATGACTTCAAAAATTATCCAGGAGGCCTTACAGAGTCATTCTGGAACTCACTAGGAGCAGGAAACATCACACAAAGGTTTTACGACCTTAAAGTTAGGGCCAAAACAACTATAGCCTACTGTGATGGTAAAAGTATTCATTTATTTGAGGGAGATATACAGGGCAAAATTTCAAGAAAACCATTAGGTGACAGTATTTTTCAGTGGGATACCATTTTTATTCCAGACGGTCATAGTCAAACTTTCGCTGAAATGGGCTATAAAAAACACGAAATCTCAATGAGAAAAATAGCCATAAATAATTTTTATATTCACCTCAAAGACAAGAGAAACAGTAATGATTGATGAGTTAGCAATAGAGATAAAAAATAAAAGAGTTATTTTATTCGTTGGCGCAGGTGTCTCGAAAAATCTAGGCCTGCCCGACTGGGAAGATTTAATTAATCATATTGCTAAAGAGCTCGGGTACGATCCTTCAATTTTTAATATTCTCGGAAATAATAATTATTTAGAACTTGCTGAGTTTTATAAACTTACTAAAGGCTCTATAGGACCTCTTCGAAGCTGGATGGATGTAGAGTGGGATAAAGGTAAAGAAAAAATTGAAAACTCTAAAATACATGAAAATATTGTTAAATTAAATTTCCCTATTATCTACACAACAAACTATGACCGTATGCTAGAGTATTCATATCAAAAATTTGCTCCCAGTAAAGAGGTCTCAAGAGTTGTAGATATTGAGGATTTAAAAGATATTAACGGAGATAAAACTCAAATAATTAAATTTCATGGTGATTTTGATAAAGACGAAAGTTTAGTACTTGCTGAAAGTGACTATTTTAGAAGGCTATCTTTTGAAAATCCATTAGACATAAAATTCAGAAGTGACATGCTAGGGAAAAGTGTTCTGTTTATCGGCTACGGACTTAATGATTTAAATATTCGTTATATGTTATTTAAGCTAAATGAGCTCTGGAGAAATACAATAAAAGATAGTAAAAGACCAAAATTATACTTATTTAATAATTCAATAAATGAAGTTCAAGAAAAAATACTAAACGCACGTGGAGTACAAGTGATATCGAACAAAGAAGATCATCCAGGCAAAGCACTTCAAAGATTTTTAAGTCAACTGCTCGAACAGTAGAATGATATATAATCTCTTCTGGCTAGTCATAATTATTCATTCAGCTCAAAAACTTTAACTTGTTCCTTCTGCCCTCTCTCTTAAATTATGTTTATATCTAATGTGCTCAGACTTAGGCTTAAACTTTCTTGAGTCAAGCCCCTCCCAAACCGATCTCATATTACTACCCCAAAGGTAAGACGTATAGTGAATATGGTCACCAGCAACCCAGTGCCCTTCTAATAAGTCTTGTGCATCAAAAAAAAACAATGCCACTCAAAGCCTAAGTAAAATAGATGTATAACTCTTTGCTTTCTTTGGTGAAATATTTGATCAATTTTTCTCACTTCTTTCAGACCTTCCTTGCCAAACTGCCCATTTTCAAGATCACTAAACATTTTATTTGGGTCAAAACCTTTCAGGTGATC
>CALJPJ010000299.1 GCA_937980625.1 uncultured Bdellovibrionales bacterium | reverse complement strand
CAGAAAGATTTGGCACACGTTTTATTTCTCAGAATGTAACTAAAGTAGATTTTTCAAGCCGACCATTTAAAATTTGGGTGGGAGATAAAGAGTATCAATCAAAAACAGTTATAATTTCTACGGGTGCTAGTGCCAAGTATTTAGGTTTAGAGAATGAGCGTCGTTTACTGGGGAGAGGTGTTTCAGCATGTGCAACATGTGATGGTGCTTTTTTTAGAAATGTTGAGGTTTGTATTGTCGGTGGTGGTGACACGGCTATGGAAGAGGCTTTATTTTTAACACGATTCGCAAGTAAGGTTCATGTGCTACATAGACGAGAAGAGTTCAGAGCCTCAAAGGTAATGGCTGATAGAGTTTTAAACCATGAAAAAATAAAGGTTCATTGGAATACAGAGTTAAAAGACGTTTTAGGAGATAAAGCTGTTACAGGTGTCCAAATTTATAATAATAAAACTGAAGAAACTTCTGAAATGAATGTTGAAGGTGTATTTATAGCGATTGGTCATAAACCAAATACAGATATATTTAAAGACTTTATTGATACAAACTCAGTTGGATATATTATAACTAAACCAGATTCTACTTATACCAATGTTGAAGGAGTGTTTGCCTGTGGTGACGCTCAAGATGATATTTACAGACAAGCAATCACTGCTGCTGGCACAGGGTGTATGGCGGCAATTGACTCTGAGAGATGGTTAGAAGATCAAGAGCATGCTTAATTTATTTGCCCCTTAACATTTACCTAGTTGAGGGGAGGGAGAGGGTTTAATGAAATTTTTTACTTTAATACTTTTATCTTTTATTATGACCAACGTTAATGCGACTGATTTAGCAAACTATTTAGAGAGTAGTGAGTTTAATGAGTTGTGCTCGTCCAATATAATTTATAAAAAAATAAAAATACCTGGAACTAATGAGTATCGAGATGGTTATATTACTGCAAGGCCACTTTTTGCTGAAAGTTTAAAGTACTTATTTGTGGCTAAAAAAGATTTTACGTTAGATAATAGCTATAGTATTGAAAAAATTAATAAGCTTACTAAGCAAAAAGAAAGCCTAACAAGTGTTTTTCAAAAAGCTAGAGACTTATTAGTAATTGAAAGCCAACAGCAGTTACTATTATTAGTTGATAACAGTGTTATGTTTTTTGACTTTGATGGTGTGCTCATTCGCCAATTAGTAATACCTCGAAAATATAAATATAATAAAAACGATCATGCTTATGCAATGGAAGTTAGCGGTGATGATCTTTATATTGCTAATGGTGTACATGGTATTGCTAAAATTAATTTATTAAACTTTAAAGTTGAGAAAATTGATTTAGGTTTAGCTCAAAATACAGGCCATTACTCTGTGGCAGCAAGTATTTCAATTACTAAAAATAAAGAGCTCATTGTTGGTATAGATAATTTAACGGCACCGAGTTCATCAAGCCAGCCATTTAATGGCTTAATCAAGGTTATGACTCAAAAAAATAATAAAATATTAAAGTTTCCATATAATCCAAGGTCTTCAGGGGTTTTTACAAGGGTTGCAAGAACAATTATTGTTGATGATACTTTGTGGATTAATAATTGGGGGACAGTTCAAACGATAAAGTTATCTAAATTAAATAAAGAGAAAAAAATTAAAGTGAGATGGTTTTCAACTGTAGTAGAAGATCAAGTCAGTCGATGGCATTATCAGCCCTTAGGTGACTTTTTTGTAGTGAATGATAAGTTTTATTCATGCGCTAAAAAAACAGATATAATTAACACCACTTCCAAAAAAGATATTGTTGTTTCATTAATTTTAAATGTGAATTAGATTAATGTGGCCTCATAACAGCAACGTGGTAATTTAAAACGAATATCTTAATAAAATTCAAGCTAACTATTTGTCACAAAAAATACAGATAGATGAGACATTTGTACTATAAAAATTTGTTGGTAACATAGTGCAGAAGTTGCAATACTATTAGGGAGTATAAAGATATTTTAAGTTAATTCTTACCCAAACTCATGGGTAAGAATTTTTTTGACAGAATAATTAATTAATCTTTGATGAAAATCTTTCATCAATAATTAGTTAGATGATGTTTTCACACACTTAAAGATAAAAAAACTTAAAAGGAAAAGCCATCAATTTCCAATGAATTTCCTTCAAAAGTATTAGTGGGCGGGTTTTCACTATAAACACAACCTTTAAAGCTATCCCCGTTCTCAAAAGCATTTAAAATTTCTCTTATTCGAAACAACTTAGAATCTATACAATAATTTTCTTCATTAGTTTCTAGTAAAATATTACACCCTCCAAGCCCAGTGTAAGATATATTTCCACAAAATGAATAGTTCGATAGTTTAGAAATTTTTATTGAATTTGCAGAAGGAGGTGCCCTCAAAAATTTTATTGCTTCGATGTGTAAATCTTTTCCTTCTATTGATTGAGTAGGTTCTCTATTAGAATAAACACATGCAAATTCCCAAAATAAATACCCTTGCGCTGCAGGGACAGGGGTATATAGTTCATCTGTGTTTGTGCTATGTTTGATATATGTATTAGCTAATGCTTTTAGTGTAACTTTATTTGAAATTATTGAGTAAACATCATGTCCTGATTTAATTGCCATAGCTGACCCACCAAGCAACGTAGACTTTGTTTTACCACAAAAACTTCTTTTAAAAATCTTCTGTGAGACACCAGGTTGGGAGTTACTAACTTTATTTCCACTCAACTCAGAGCAATTGGTAAATATAAACAGACTTATAGATAGTATTGGAATAATCAAAGTGATAATCATTTTCATCATTAAAATATCGGTGAATTTTAATAAAAACTTAAGGCCTCCTCTTCTGGGTTTAGTAAGGTCGCATTGATCCGAAAATAACGTCACCGAAGCGTTTCAAACCAAGACAAAAGTATAGTGATGTATTTATGAGGTTCAGCCTGGTTACCTCATTAGTCCAGCACCTAGTAAAATTTAAGTCCAAAATCTTTAATTTTATTTAT
>CALJPJ010000298.1 GCA_937980625.1 uncultured Bdellovibrionales bacterium | reverse complement strand
AAGCAATTATTGATTGTAATTGTGACATAAGCCTTAAGACGCTCTTCGTTTACTGGATATATACTGACTTCTGTTATATTCATGTCGTTTCTCCTTGTTGCACATTGAGTTTGAAATTCCTTTTGTGACTCGGGCGCTGTTTTCATATCTTGCACCTATACTTTCGGTGGGTAAGACTTAAGACTTAAGACCTTTGTTTACATTTTAGAGAAATTTAACAAACTTAGTAATAAGTGATTATTTATTTTACATTGAAGTCGGGTGTATAAGCTAAAATGAGACATTAAGTATTGTACTCCGTTAATCTTCAATATAAGTTGCCAATCATGATTCCAAATTAGGAGAACTCAATGTTTAAATTTATTTATATTTTATTGTTCACATCAATTTTATTATCTTGCACTGGTGAGAAACAGGTTAAGTCTGAATCTTGTGGTGCTAAAGACTTTTACACGACCTATTGGAGTTGGCTAATGGAGACTTATCCAACTTGGGCTTCAAGTAAGGGTTGGGGTGAAAGGCATAATCGTTTTTTTCAAAACACAGTAGAAAATATTAGTAAGGTGCATGAGCAAGAAAAAGAGCATTTAAAAACAACTCAAAATTTCTTAAAAAAATCAGCCTGTGAAAGTGAAAAGGTTAACCTACAGCTTCTTGAATATAGTTTAAAGCAAAGTTTGGAAGGAGCTAAGTTTGAAAGCTATTTAATTCAGTTTGAATCTATGGGAGGTCCTCACACATGGCTGCCGCAACTGCATAAGAGTATTCCATTAAAAACTGTACAAAATTATAAAGATTATTTAGAAAGAATGTCACAAATTGCAGAACAATTTGAGCAGTCAATGAACTTATCTTTGGTTGGCTTAAAAAAAGGCATAACTCCACCACAAGTCACGTTTAAAGGTTATGAGTCTTCGATGTTAGACTTGGCTAGTGGTAAAGTTGAGGAATACCCCTTTTATCAGCCATTTTTAAAACTGCCAGATGGCTTTTCAGAAGAAAGTAAAAAAAACCTAAGGGCACAGGCAAAAAAAATAATTACGGACTCAATACAACCAGCTTATAAAAAGTTACATCAATTTTGGGTTAAAGATTACTATCCAAAGCTTCGTAAAACTATTTCAGCAAAAGATTTACCACAAGGAGATGAGCTATATAGGTATAAGATTAAAAAAATGACTACTCTAGATAAGTCTGCCAAAGAGATTCATGAACTTGGCTTGTCTGAGGTTAAGCGAATATTAACCGAGATGGAGGCAATAAAATCCAAAGTTGGCTTTCAAGGTGGATTACAAGACTTTTTTAAAGATTTACGAACAAATAAAAAGTTTTACCCTAAAACTCGAGAAGAGCTATTTAATAAATCGGCACTAGCTTTAAAGGATATGGATGGTAAGTTACCTAAATTGTTTAAAGTTTTACCTAGGTTAACTTATGCCATTGAGCCAATTCCAGACTATATAGCAGATAAGTCACCGGCTGCGTACTATAATCATGGTAATATGAAAATTGGTAAAGCTGGGGTTTATCAATTAAATCTATCAAATTTAAGTAGTCGTCCATTGTATAATGTTATTGCTTTATCTTTGCATGAAGCAGTACCTGGTCATCATTTGCAATTGGCTTTGGCTCAAGAAATCAAAGGGCTACCAGAGTTCAGAAAAAATGGCGGACAAACAGCATTTATTGAAGGTTGGGGTTTATATGCCGAGTCTTTGGGTAAATTAGTGGGAATGTATAAAAACCCTTATGATGATTTTGGTCGCTTAACTTATGAGCAATGGCGAGCCATGAGGTTGGTGGTTGATACTGGAATACATGCCTTTGGTTGGAGTCGTGATAAAGCTATAAACTATATGAAGTCAAACTCAGGTTTGTCAGAAAAAAATATTACTACTGAAGTGGATCGCTATATTAATTGGCCTGGGCAAGCCTTGGCTTATAAAATGGGTGAGCTAAAAATTAAAGAGTTGAGAGCATTAACTAAAAATGAGCTTGGCGATAAATACGATATTCGTGACTTTCATAATGAGGTTTTAAAAGAAGGTTCGGTGCCTTTGCCAGTATTAGAAAGTAATATTAAAAGTTTTATCAAAAGGACTAAGGCCATAAAATAGATTCAAAAACTTACAGATATAAATTTAATTAATATCTGTAAGTTTAAGATGATGAATTTACAAATTATTTAGTCAGTTAATTATTAACGCTCAGGTAGGCCAACAAAATTTCGTCATACCTTAGGATTCTTAATATATTGATTTTGTTTTGTTTTAGTTTTCTAATGACGTCTGTGGATTTGTATACAGGTGATTTGTTAACATCGAGTATAACATCACCCGGGTAAAGGCCGGCTTTGCTGGCTGGTGACCCAGGTTTTACTTCAATAATTACAGGTCTTGGCTTTCTTAAAGGTGCTAGGTTAAACTGTTGAGCTAATGTTTTATTATAATTTTTAAAATAAAAGCCTAACTTAAAAGGAGCTTTTTGGCCGTTATATGTTCTTTTGGTATTATTTTTAACAATTTTTTTACTGTCGGGATGCTCTCCCAGGGTCACGGTAAGAGTTTTCTTTTTTCCATTTCTTAGAATTTTTAACTTTGCTTTTTTACCGGCAACACTGTCGCGAACACTTTTAACTAAGTCACCACTGTCTTTAATTTTTTTATTATTGTAGTGAGTAATAAAATCATAACTTTTCAGTCCAGCTTTTTTTGCTGGGCTATTAGGCGAGACACTTGTTATTAACGAGCCATTGCTGCCATCTAAGTTAAAGCTTAGAGCTTGTTCATTGCTAATATCAGCTAATGAAACACCTAAAAAACCTCTTTTTATTCGACCGTAACGTTCAAGTTGGTCAGCTACTTTTTTAACGTCGTCAATTGGTATAGCAAAACCAATGCCCTGGGCTCTGGCGTCAATAGCTGTATTTACTCCTATGACCTCACCTGCGGTATTAACTAACGGACCACCAGAGTTACCAGGGTTAATGCTGGCGTCAGTTTGAACAAAGGGGAGGCTATTTAACTCATCAATTTGTCGACCAATAGCAGATATAATGCCCTTGCTCATAGAGTGAGTATGGCCATAGGGGTTTCCAAATGCAGCAACCCATTCACCAACCTTTAAGTTTGAGCTAGTTCCAAGTTTGGCTGTGGGCAGGTTATAGTTAGTTTTAATTTTTATGATAGCAATATCAGTTCTTTTGTCGCGCCCTAAAACTTCAGCTTCATATTTTTTTTTGTTTCCTGAAAGCTGAACATTTATAATATCTGCGCCTTCAATAACGTGATTATTGGTAATGATCAGTCCTTCTTTACTTATAATAAAGCCTGTTCCTTGGCCTGCTGGGCGCTGTCTTTGGTTTTGACCAAAACCGCCACCACCTCTTTGGTTAAAGTAAAGATCAAACAAGTCAAAATAGGGATGATTATTATGGGAGCGATATTTTCTTTGTTTAATCTCTTGAGCCGTTGAAATGTTAACGACGGCAGGGTTTAATTTTTTTGCCAAATTAATAAACAAGTCATGGGGCATAGGTTGCCCAGGTTTTAATTTTTCAAGTGAATGCGCTTGGAAAGAACATGATAATAAAAAAATCGTTAGAGAATAGAAAATAATTTTCATTTAATACCTCACTTTTGTTTGTGCTATTTAAAATTATTTATTTTGTACAAATTTAATTTGTAAATCAGATAAGATTTGATTGAGAAGTTGGTCTTCTTCAGTTGTTAAATTATTTTTTGTTTTGTCTTTTAGCAGTGACAGCAAATCAATATTGTATTGAGCTAAATTTATGTTTTTTTCAATTTTTTTAGATTCAGGGTTTTCAATGAGTCCCAATCCTATTTTTGCCGAGTGCCCCACTGATAAAACAAAAGTTGAGAAGTTAGCCATAAGTCCTGGGTTAGTCATAATTGATCCTTTAAGCGGGGTAATGCCCGGTAAGTTTAATAGTTCTTTTTTGTACATTTGGTTGCCAA
>CALJPJ010000297.1 GCA_937980625.1 uncultured Bdellovibrionales bacterium | reverse complement strand
CAGTTGATTAGCTGCATGGACTCAGCTGAAACCCATCAAGCTATCAAAAAACAAACTGAGCTAGCTGTCAAAGTTGGAGTGAAAGGCACACCTAAAATCTTTATGAATGGAAAGGTTTTACCTGCTGGGCAGTTCTTACCTGTGCTAAAAAAAGCACGAGCTGAGGTCTTAAAAAGCTTATAAGTTAAAACTATTAAAGTATTTTTAAGCTATAGTTAAAACATAAGTATAAGATTATCCGAAACTACAATATTAAGTTCGTAAACATCTGTGAAAGTTCGCCAATAGCATGATTTATAAAGGTTAAACCTGAGGAGCCTATATTAATTAAAGCTAATACAACGGTAAATATCATAGCACAGATAAACACAGTTCTGATCAATATTTTCATCGATAAAATGTCTTTACAAATAACCTCGGTATGCATGGCTTCAACTCTAACTAGATAAAGTCTTAATTCATTAAAATCGTCAAACACTCTGTCCATAAGCTCTTGTTGCTTAATAATTGGCATTGAAGTTACTTTTGGAAAATTTCTTTTAACCTGAATGGATCTCACTAAGTTGATACAGTGTTGAATATATGGTTCAACTCGCACTTGAAAATCAATAAATTGTGTAAAATTATCAGTATAATTAACTAACAAACTCTCACACTCTTCATATTTACTATCAACTAAAGAAGTCAAAACAGCAGTTTTTAACGACTCATTAGCCTTTAATGTTCGAGTTTTTACTTTCAACTTAAGATCAATCTTCTGCTTAATCTCTTGTTCACGTGACTCTTTCAAGTTCTCATATATATTTTTTGCACCCATACTAGCCTATCGTCATGCCTATGGCTGGACTTAAGTAATTACGCGGCGCGCACATAACCTTTTTCAATTTTTGACAGACATTGATTCTCTTTGAGACAATAATATTGGTACTAACCGCTAAAATAGGGACATTCATGGATGAAGTCATAAATAAAAAGCCAAAGTCGCAAGACATTGCATTACCAAACGAACTACCAAAGTCACACGACTTAAGCCACTTGCCAGATCACGTACTTAGATCAAATGCTGTAGAGACCTTAGTTCAACAAAACGAAGAGCTTATGTCTAGACTTTCTGTAAGTCTAAGGCGCCTTTCTCACTTAGAAAACCTACAAGATGAACAAGACAGCAAAGTTAAAAAGTTTAAACACCATTATGAAGTTTTAAAAGATGAGGTTTTTATCCTAAAGGAAAAGGCTGATAGGGCGACTCAAGAAGCTAAAAATAAAAATAAATCTTACTTAGATATTCTTGCAAAACATAAAGCTATAGACTTTGAGTACACTAAACTCTTTCAAGACCACCAAAGCTTGAAACAAAGTTCTATTGAAAAAATAAACAAGCTTTCAATGAGACTAAAAT
The DNA here is from genome assembly GCA_937980625.1 of uncultured Bdellovibrionales bacterium. Taxonomy (GTDB): domain Bacteria; phylum Bdellovibrionota; class Bdellovibrionia; order Bdellovibrionales; family UBA1609; genus JAHDIR01. The sequence goes on along the minus strand of CALJPJ010000297.1, from coordinate 4,126 downwards.
CACTAATTAAGTACAAAAACAATATATCTCCGCTAATTATGACTTTAAAGCAAAGTTACAATAACACCAAGCACCTTAACTCTGAGTTCAAAGGAGAAAATAAGGTTTTAAAAGGAAAGCTCTTGTCACTGACTAGCTATATACAAGACCAGGCCAACTCTTTTTCTGATGAAAAAGAAAACTTACTCAAGCAATTTGACGAAGACTCTAATAGAATTAATAAGCTTGAAAAACAGCTCGAAAATCATAAGCAAAATATAGAGGCTAAAGATAATGAGCTAGTTAACTTGAAAAACTATAAAATTTCCTCAGAACGAAAACACCAAAGTAAAATAGATGAACTACAATTAGCAATAAATGACCAAAACAAGGAAAGGTCTGATTATCGTACTGAATTAAAAAGATTAAAAATAGAAAATCTTGACCTAAAAACTCAAGTCAATGACATCAGTGAACATATAGCTTTTTCTACCCAAGAGCAAAATGAGCTAAAAGAGCAGCTTGAAAATACACAAATGTTTTTTGCTAGCCTACAGAAAAAATTTGAAAAAGAACAAGCTAAAACCTCATCATTACAAAAAATTAACAGACGCCTAAGTCAAGAAATGAACACCTATAGATCTACTATACAGTCATTAAAAGACTTACGAGATAAAAATATTCTTACTAACAGTTCGTCTGATGAGTCAAATAAGGCCACCATTGATAAAATTGAAAATTTGATTTTTGAAATTGAAAGAGACTTTAGGTAGTCTCTTTTTTATCCACTGGCCCATTAACAAAATCTGCCGGTATGTTTAATTGACCATGAATATGACGCATAGACTCTATATGGTTATGGGCCTCAAGTGAATTATTGTGATAAGAGCTCGCTTGAAGTTGCTGAGACTCAAATACTTTGTAAAACTCTGCTTGTGCTGAACAAATATGCAACTTGTCAGACCCAACACTTTTAAGTAAGCCAACAAAATCAGTAATGCCAGATGAACCAACAAATTTTAATTTTTCTAAATTAAAAACTAAGCGCTGCCCTTTAAAGTTTGTATGACAAATTTGCTTTAACTCATCTAGACTTTCGTAGTTTATGTGACCAGAAAGGTCGACTAAAATATAATGCTCATTTTTTAATATTTTTGCTTTCATGCTCGGCCTCAATTGTGGATTTTAATTATATATATAGTATAACAAACACGATCCAATTGTCTCTAAACAGTAGATAAAACTAGCACTTCGGACTAAAACATCGTCACTAAGAGTCTTGTCATCAGCGGATTATAACTTTAGTCTTATAGTCCATGATGAATATTTGTAAAAAAACCTTTAGTCACTACTACGCTCTCCTTGCAGTTATGCCTTGTTTTTTTATAATATTTTTTGCCTGTTGGAGCTCAATAGCAAAAGCTAAAGTCATTACTAAATCTGATATAACGTTAAATGCCGACGATTTAGTTCATAGTCATAACAACCAAATTATTAACCTTAATGGAAATGTTAAAATTATTTTTAGCGGATATTATTTTGCTGCTGATTCAGCCATCGTTAATTTCAAAGAAGGTAAAATAACTGCTATGAATAATGTTATTTTACAAAACATTGACTCTTATGTTGAGGCAGAAAAAATAATTTATAATTATGAAAAGCAATCGGCAATTATTGAAGGCGGTTTCATTCAAGCTGGCAACACAAACTTTCAAGGAGATTTAATTGAACGTATAGATGAAAACACTTATGTTGCTGAAAATGCAATTTATACCACATGCACCAATTGCCCAGGCACTTGGAGTATTTACGGTAAAAAGATAACTGCTGAAATTGGCGGCTACGCTAAAATCAAATTACCCATTTTAAAAATTTTTGATTTCCCAATTTTTGCCCTACCCGGACTAATTATTCCGCTAAAAAGTAAACGACAAACTGGGTTACTCACGCCAAGCTTTGAACATAGTTCAACAAATGGCATCTCAATTTCACAACCATTTTTCTGGAATATATCACCTCACCAAGATGCCACCACAACAACTAAAATTTATGAAGAAAGAGGAATAAAACTTTTACAAGAGTATCGTTACTCGCTGAGCCCAACCTCACGTGGACAGCTCAATGTGGGGACATTATACGACCGACGGTTTTCTTTTACAGATATCTCATCTGATCCAACCATCAGAAAAAACAGACACTTTCTTCGCTATATACATCAATATAATTTAAAATACGGTATCATACAAAGAGCTGAGCTCAATTATATTTCAGACCTCAGGTACTTACGAGATTTCCCAGAAGATATGGAAGAACCAGGTAATTCGAGTTTACAAAATAATTTTTCAGTCACTAAAAATTTTGATAACCATCACCTGAGTGCACTTGTCAATTTCAACCAAAACCTACTAAAAGAAGATCCATTTGCAAATAATGATAATGCCATACACAAACTCCCCCAGATTAGTTACTCCCTCATTGAACATCAGATCAATAATACTCCCTTACTATTTAATTTAAACTTTAATTACACTCGATTTCATAGAACTGGAAAGTATTTTGATGACATTTGCGATGACACACCAGCAAACCCTTGTAACGACAATCAAGTTATAACTACACCCAAACGTGTAACCACAGAAGGTAACGGTGTATTTGATCCAGAAATTGATCTGATTCGCGCTGGGCAAAGAATGGATTTCACTCCTACTTTATCTCTCCCTTTTCAGCTCGCCAGTGCTTTAGACGTTAACTCTAGCCTCACTTGGCGTGAAACATTTTATAGGTTTGCTCTTGATAGCAGCGCTAACAACTTACTTGATAATTCCACATCAAGAAGCTATTTAGAGCCCAAAATTTCTATTCGTACATACTTCTCAAGAGTTTATGGTAACAACCAAGATGTGAGTTCTAATTTATATAAACATATTATTGAACCTGAAATAGAATACTCAGCTGTGAATATGATTCAAAAGCCTGAACATATTTTCTTCGGAGATTTTGAAGAACAAAGTTTTGACCAAACTAATCAGCCCATTACCGATGAAGATTTTTTTGGCGAAAACAAACTACAATTTGATTATAATGATCGAATTTCAGAAAAAAAACTAGTCTCTTTTAATTTAACTAACCGAATTGTGCAAAAAGAATGGGTAGACAATGAGCCTTTTTATCGCGAAATTTTCTTTTTAAAACTATCCCAAGCTTATGATTTTTTTGAGGTGGGCAAAAGCTCCCCTGAGCCTTGGACTCGCTTACGAAGCAGTCTCAGAGTTCGACTAAATAACTTGCAAGTTACATCAAACTCAGAGTATGACCCATACGAAAATGCTTTTAATAATTTATCTAAAATTAGAGCCAGCTCAATCACTGGTAAATACCTTGAGCTTTCTTATCAACATCTACTAAAAGAAAGTGATGACTTCAGTCATGCCAACAGAACAGAGTTTACATCTATAGGAGCTGGCTTCAGAACTGGCTCATTAGACTTTAGCGGTAGTCTTGAATACTCACTCGTAAAAGATGAAATTCGCTCTTGGAGCTATACAGCTATCATTAAACCTCCTGGCCAATGCTTTCAACTTGTCTTTACTCAAAGACAAGCTATTGGTAATGAAAAAATTTACTCACGAGTAGACCCAAAATTTATATTTGAAACATCATTTTAGATGACAATTCTATAAAAAAATATCATATCTATATACATGAAACCACATCGCTTTATATTACCCAACCATCAATACTATAAAACCTTACATATCTTATTTGTGGCCTTTTTAGCTCTATTATTAACTCTTACATTAGCTCGACTCAGTTTATTTTTAGTTTATAAATCTCATTTTGACCTTACTTTTAGCGAAGTAATTATCTCTTTTATTCGGGGTTTTAAGTTTGATGTTTCCATATCCTGCTTAATTTTTGCTGTACCTACATTATTACTGTTACTACCAATCCCTCAAGTTCGAAAAGCCTACTGGGTTAGCTTTGCGGGCTTTGTCCTGTATACAATTTTATTTGCTTGTATATTTGTTTTAATTGGCGACCTAATCTACTTTGACTACGTCTCCAGGCATATTGGTCGTGAACTTACTTTAGCTGCTAATGAATTTAACTTTTTTTTCAAAATATCAACAGGTCGCTACTTATGGGC
>CALJPJ010000296.1 GCA_937980625.1 uncultured Bdellovibrionales bacterium | reverse complement strand
AGTAAAAAATAATTAGGTTTTTCATGGTTGTAAGGAGTATAGCTCATTAATTTATCGCCTTATTTTTTTGGCAGTCGTAAGTAGTTTCAAAGACTTTATTAAATTTTTCGTTGGTTAGCTCTTTGCTGTAAAAAACTTTATATATAAGAGTGTTTTTAGTTATGTTTTTGTACTTTAGGCAAGTCTCAGTAAAATTTTGAAATTTAGAAGGGTGGCAATTAAAGTCACTTCCATTACTAGCTTCAAGCTCGGGAGTCATTGTAAAAGTGGACTGATCTCCCTTAACAATAGTTTTACTAAAACATGTGGATGGGACTTTGCGTAGTTGAAAAGAAAATGGTGTTTTACTAAAAAGGGGAAGAGGGTGGGTAAGCCCTGGAACCCACTGAAAAATAGCAAATAAAATAAAAGGAACAGCAAGCCATGTTTTAGTTGGTTCAGGGGTTAGGTAACTTTGGTAAAGTCTACGTCGCTCTTGGCCAATTTCACACTGACGAAGAACAACTAAAAATATAATTAAAATGGCTGGAAAAATATATATAAAATCCCCTGAAATATAGGCATAGCCAACAAAGTAAACAGTAAGCATTGCCCAAGCGTAATTAAAAATTAGTTTCATTTTTGAAAGTAGAATAAAAGGAGTGACTAACTCTAAAATAACAATAACAGCTGAGATCCACTCAATGCCCTTTATCGGCAATTGTGGAAGATAGCTTTTTATTTCAAGGCCAGATAACCAGTTCATATTTAGTTTAGAGACACCTGACCAAAGAATAAAAAGAAGGATTAAGAACTTTAAATTTGTCGACTTAAGAGGAAATAAAAATAGACAAATTTCTAAAAGAAGTATGAGTGCGTGAATATTATTTGAGAAAGAATAGTTTAATAAGTAAATTGATAGTTTAATTAAAAAAGACAGAGTGAGTAAGGGAAAGATTAATCGGTTGAGACGGAGTAATAAAAAAACTAAAGTGACAATGCAAGTAACAATTAAGCAAGAGAGTAAATAAGGTGAGGCAAAACTAGCAAAATTGTCGCAATTGGCAAACATTGGCCAACAGATAGATGATAAACTATCTAAGTTAAAGTTACTAAATTTCCAGTAAAGAGCAGTAGACAAATTTATAATAGTTAAAGTCCAAACGAAAAATTTGAGTTCTGTCTTTACAAAAATTTGATCTATTTGCCGTGAGAAAAAATTCATTTAGTTTTGGTTTCCTTAACAAATAGATTAATATATTCGGCTGCAGAGAGTAGACTAAGAGCTAAACTGAGCCATAAACCAAAGATTGCTATTTCTATAAGCGGCAGATCAAAATAATTTATATTTACAAACAAAACTGGAATACAAAACATTTGAATAGCAGTTTTCCACTTCCCTAATGGTTTTGCTGAAATAACAATATTTTTTGTGGCGGCAGCTGATCGAACGGCACCAATTATAAAATCACGACTTAGCAGTAAAAAAACTAAGTAAGGACTAATACGCTGTAGAACAAGTAGGGTGATAAAGGCAGATAAGACAATAATTTTATCAGCAGCGGGGTCATAAAACTTTCCAAAGTCAGTGACTCCATTGTATTTCCTGGCCCAGTAGCCATCCAGCCAATCAGTGACTGAGCCAATAATAAATAGTCCTGCACAAATATATTTCAGCTTATCGTTACTTGGAATATAAATACCGAGTAACACAACTGGAGCTATGACTACACGTAATGTCGTAGCTAGAAGTCCAAGCTTTTGTTTGAGGTGACTAATATAAACAGTCAAGATAATGCCTTATTTGCTAAGTTTGTTTCGCTATAGAAGTTTCATATTTCAGCAATAGAATCAATGTTTTTTACGAGTTTTATCACCAAAGGAGGTAGCCTTGTTTTTAGCAAATAATTTGTGTATCAAATAAGATATGAGCCCAGATACGTATAAATTCATGACTCGCATATCTTTTTATGACACAGACGCTATGGGGGTGATGCATCATGCTTCATTTTTTAAATTGTTTGAAGACGCCAGAGTCACTTGGCTTCGCGATTCAGGTTTATCACAGTTTCATTACCCAAAAGCGGATATGGTTCTTGCGGTCACAGAGGCTCATTGTAGCTATAAAAAGACTGTTATTTATGATCAAGAAATTAGCATTTTTATGCAGGTGAAAAGAACAGGATTGAAGCTTTTAATTCAGTATGCGATATATGATAACACAAATAATTTAGTTGCTGTTGGGCGCACAGAACATGTTCCAATGGATAAAAATTTAAAATTAGTTAGGTACCCTAATGATTTTAAAGTAGCTTTGGAGAAAGAGAAATGGATAGAAACCTGGCCTTAGAATTTGTAAGAATAACTGAAGCAGCGGCAATGGCTTGTGCTAAATATATGGGGCGGGGAGATGAAAAGGCGGCAGATCAGGCCGCTGTAGATTCTATGCGTAAAGCTTTTGATAAAATTCATATTAACGGAACTGTAGTTATAGGTGAAGGGGAAAGAGATGAGGCCCCAATGCTTTATATCGGAGAAGAAGTTGGCGCAGGCGGCCCAGAAGTAGATATTGCGCTTGATCCCTTAGAAGGAACGACGAT
>CALJPJ010000295.1 GCA_937980625.1 uncultured Bdellovibrionales bacterium | reverse complement strand
TCTCGTCATTTATAGCGCCGAAATCTTCATCAGTAGTTATGTTTTCATAGCGTAGTCCAAAAATAATTGGGATTAAAGGAAGTGAAACAATAACATCAGCACCAAGGGCAGATGTATCTACAGATTGGCTTGAATTTTCATTGTGATAGCTCTTATGTGTAAGGGCTTGTTTTAACATCGATGGATTAGAAAAGTTATAATCCACAAAAGGGATAGAGGTCATCAGGGTTCTCCTACATATAAAAATACCCATATAATAAAATAGGAGACATTCCTAATTTAGCTTTGTTTAAAGCTAAAACACGAATACAGCCTACAGACAATAAGCTTATCTATCAGCTACACTGCCGCATGTCAATTTAAGCATATCTTTTGCAAACTTTATTACTTAAACGACTAAAGTAAAAATTAGGGGTTTTTAACAGACTAGAAATGACTATTTAAGCTAATTAGTGACAATTTTTGTCGGAGGAAACATGTTTATTAACAAACTATCACTGGGTATCATTGCTTTTTGCCTAATTCCGATGAGCTCTTATAGTGCTCAAATGAAACTACTAAAGTCTCAAGAAAAGGCTTTTTTTACTGAGGATGCTAACGGTTTTTTCAAAGGCTTAAGCTTGAAAACAAAAGTTTACATTTTAACCTCTAGAGACGCTTTAAAGTGCGGCACGACGCTAAAGCGCGGCCTCAAAACTTTGTCATATTTTTGCCAAATTGATCTTCCAGATGCTAAAAATATTACTAAAATTCATAAGCACATTTCTCATAATATTGTAAACGTAAAACACGGCCGCCTTAAGAAAAAAGTGAATGTCCGTTTCGCCGATGACGGAAAAGCAATTAAGTTTTCAACTGAGTTTGATGATACAGGAATCGACTGGGACATCTCTAAGTTTAATGATGAATTTTATGCCGTTTATGCAAAATCAGCTCAATCTATTTTAGCTAAAGCTATGCTCAAAAATGGAATCAAGGTTCAGACCATAGACAAAAAGTAATTTCAGTTTTTCATTTCAAGCTTTATGTAAATAATTGGCTTAACCTGAAAAGACACTTATAATTAATTTTTTGACTAAATTAATTGGCAACACAAAATGTAGACATATTTTCCTGAATCACTTCTCCGTCAGGGTTTGTATGCACAACCTGACCAGATGCCGGGTTACCAGCAGTGGGTATATGACTTAATTGCAGTCTAAAAGAGCGTTCATCGTCTCTATAAACTAAACCCGAGTTAATTTCTTGTGGGCTGGGAGCTGTCATCAAATTATATTTTGTTTCAACACCATCTCCAGAAATATATTTAAAGCAAAAACTACCATTTAAAAATTCTAAAATATAAGTTTGGCCATTATTTGACTGGTGTTCGCAAATATAGACGTTTGCAAAAACTTGGGTAAAAATGAATTGAAGCAAAATAATAACTAATGCTTTTTTAATCATGAATAGCCTCCAAAGACATTGAAGAGTTACCACAAGGACCTCCCTGCTTCAATGTAAAGTATTTAATATTCAACAGTGACTTTATAAGCTACTAATAATAAAACAAATTTATGAATAACCTAGTTCATGAATTAATTTCATATCAAGACAAAATCCCAATAGAAATTACAAAAAATAGAGCTAACTGCTTTAATGCTGTACTTTTATACTTGTATTAAACAGATGAGCCAACATACTTAAAAAATAAAATTTATTTTAAAATAAATAAATCTCAATAAAAAAAGGCTAAAATCTTATTTTAACCTTTTTAAAAACATAATATTATTTATCTTCTAAAACACATTGGTCAGTTAATATTTTTTCTTCAAATTTATTAACAAATTTAGGTTCAATTATAGTTCCAATATTTTCAAGACCAACTTTATTGCGAGTAACTCTTCTAAAGTCCAATTTAGTAACTATTTTGTAGTTCTCATCTGTCGTAATTTTAAATACAGATTGCACTCGAGACGCCATATCACCTCTTTTAAAAACAATAACAGGTTGTTGCCCTTCTCTAACAGTCATTACATATCTTTCTTGGATTAAATATTTTAAGTTATAATCATGTCCATATAATCTTTCGCCATCCTTATCTGTAACAATACAGGCGAGAATATTTTCTTCTACCGAGCTAACAATTGCCTGAACCACTGAGTCTTTGTATTCTTGAGTATATTCATCAGTACTAGCAAGCGTGGGTAAACTAATAGAGATGAGTAGTAATAGTAAAGTTTTCATTTTAAACTCCTTATTTTTTAGTAAAATATTTTAACTTCAACCTCTTACTAACTCGGCGCGCTGTAAAATATAACTTAAAAGTATAGTGTATAAAATATTTTCACTTTGGTTATTAAATCAATGCAACCTATCTAATACTAAGTAATTTTAGGTGCATAGGGTTTTTAGTTCAACCAGGACACAATGGTTTTTTCCAAAGCATATAAAACTTGGCCATCGTTATATTGCCAATTAATAATGTATAAAATGAAAAAAAATAGAGCTATAGATTTTTTTAATTTTTGCTAAAGCGTCTATATCAATGACTTAAAAGGTCAAATCTCATCATTTAGTGATCTATATTACTAGTTTTTAATCTGTATGGATGTATGAGGCCTAAAGCTAGCCGGTAAAATTTATTATTTAATGAAAAAAAGCTCTTTTACCAACTGAGTAATAGAGCTTTGTAAATTATAGTTTAGTGCCTATAGTTGAGTTATTAGTAAACAACTTCATGAGTGTTAGACTCATGCATTCTAGGATCTTTATATGGTATTATAGAATGACTCGATAAAAACTTAGTTGTTGTGTACATAAACAAACCTAAAAAGCCTAAGAACACACCAATATCCTGAAGGCCAATAACAAAACCATGGTCAGCCTTTAAGTTTGGATAAATCAACCAATAAAGATCAAAAAACTGTGTTACTAAAATTAAAATACTAACAGCTGATAAGTGGTTAATATTTCTCTTTGCCCACTTTGGTAATAATGCAAAAAATGGCACAATAAACTTAAGAACTATTAAGCCTAAAGAAATAACTAACCAGTCTCCTTCTTGACGAGGTTTAAAGAAAATTGTTTCCTCAGGTAAGTTAGCATACCAAATCAACATGTACTGGGAAAAAGCAATATAAGCCCAAAAAACAACAAAACCAAAAAGGAACTTGCCTAAGTCATGAAGATGATTCTCATTAACATATTGGTTTATAAGACCTTTTTTAAGTAAATGACCAATAATTAAAATCATTACTGCTAAAGTACACTGAAAAAGGCCAGCAAAAGTATAAACACCAAAAATTGTACTAAACCAGTGAGCTTCTAAACTCATTAATGTATCCACACTAAATAGCGAGTAAGACAATGAGAAGAACAAAATAAAGGCTATAGATAAAGGTACTGCTTTATGAGTTAAAGATACGTCACCAGAATCATCTTGCTTTAATGAGTTACCAATAATTTTTTTGCAAAGCCATAACCAGCCCACAAAAAATATTAATGTCCTAATAATAAAAAAGCCTGGGTTTAAATATGCTTCTTTATGCTTTAATAAATGATCATCTGCGACCTTAGCTTTATCAAACCAATCGTAGACATCAACGCCAGCCACATAATTTCCGGCTATAAAAATAAGAGTTAAACCAAAAGCCCAAGGTAAAAACGCTGTGAGAGCTTCCATTGTTCGTCGAATATTTACACTCCAACCTGCATTAGTTAAATGTTGAATAGAGGCAAAAAATAAACCACCCAAAGCGAGTGATGTAAAATAAAACAAACCCAGTAAATAAGCATGCCAAGCCCTAGATTTGTCTTGAAACAAAGAAAACACTAGAGAGATCAAACCAATAAACATCAAAATAGAAAAAGCGGACTTCAACCTTGAGCTCGGTGTCCACATTATTTTTTCAGCTTTAACTTCCATTTATAGTACTCCTAAAATATTAATTTGAACTCTTTTGTAGGGTTCTTACATAGTTCACAATTGACCATCTAGTTTTGCTATCTTTAATCTGCTTAGAATAATTAGACATAACACCCTGACCATCTGTAATTATGTGATAAATACGACCATCATTAAAATTTTTAATTTTATCTGCTAGTAAAGATGGCGGTTTAACTGTCATTTTA
>CALJPJ010000294.1 GCA_937980625.1 uncultured Bdellovibrionales bacterium | reverse complement strand
ATCTATTTGAAACAACTAATAAATTGAAAACATATTGTCATCCCTTCTCAACTATTGAAATCAACACCAAGGTTTTTCATTGTAGAAGATAGAGTACTTAAGGTGTAATCAATATCAGACTTAGTGTGGTTTGCCATTATAGTAAATCTAAAACGAGACTGGCCTCGTGGTATTGCAGGATATACTATTGTTGGTACAAAAATACCCTTGTCCATTAGTGCCTTATACAGCTCTCCAAGAATCCTTTCATCACGAATAATTACAGGAATAACAGCACTTTCATGCTCTCCTAGCCCTCTATATCCGAGATTTGATATTTCACTAGTGAAATATTTAATATTAGATCTTAAAGTCTCTCTTATTTCAGTGTTGTTATTAAATAGCTTAAGAGCTTCAAGAGTGGCAGATGCAGCACAAGGTGGAATTGTTACAGAAAACATATAAGGGTGAGCAAATGCTTTTAACCAGCTAGTAAAAGCTTTTGTACCAGTTGCAAAGCCTCCAATTGATCCGCCAATTTTAGAAAATGTGCCCATTAGAATATCAACCTTATCTAAAATCCCGAACTTATCACATATGCCCAAATAATTAGGACCTATAACTCCAAAACAGTGAGCTTGATCTACCATAATTCTTGCATCATATTTACGTGAGAGCTCTAAGAGTTCGTCAACAGGAGCGAGGTCACCATCCATAGAAAAAACGCCTTCAGTTACAATCAAACACCCATTATACTTTTGGCGTTCTTCAGAAAGTATTTTTTCAAGGTGCTTTACTGAATTATGCTTAAAGTAAAGAGTTCTTGAATGAGAAAGCCTCATCGCATCTCTGATAGATGAGTGGCATAAGCTATCAGCAATCACTAAATCATTAACAGAACTAAGCCCGTCTATTATGCCAAGATTCGCACTAAATCCAGAGTTAAATAGTATAGTATCTTCGTGCCCAAGCATATTAGAAAGGTAATCACAAAGTTCTTGGTGAATATTTGTTATTCCTGTTGTTAAAGCAGCTCCTGTAGAGCCAAAACCGTATTTATCAATAGCTTTTTTGGCTGCATCTAAAACTTTTGGATGTGATGCTAGTCCGAGATAATCATTAGATCCAAAAACGATATAGTCATCTCTTTGGTTACTACGTTTAGCTTTTAGTTTTATTCGAGCTCCCATTGATTCTTCTCGAATATTAAAAAAACTAAACTTTGGTTTTTCAACCCACTTATCGACATATATTTTAAATTTATCTGCTCTATCCAGAATATCTTTTGATTTAAATTCATTTCTAGCAAAATCAGCCAGGTTGAACTTATCACTATCAATTTCTAAGCTAAATGAATTTTTTGACTTATCAAGATCAATTTCTATATGTTCAGCTAAAAATGTATCTATAGGTATGCGTACATCAATCGTTGATATTGCTATTGTATCAACATGTTTATTATTGTTGATTCTTCTCGGCACTACCCTACCGAGGTTAAACTCTTTATCGCCGAATTTAAGTTTAGTTGCCGAAAAAATTTCATCTATTTGATTTTCTTTCAAATTTCCACTAGTAATTTCCGCAGCTATACCCGTCAGTGAACAGTTTATGGGTCGACATACTATTGTGTCATGTTCTCCAGTTTTGAACTCAAGTATCACTGATGAGCCCTCTTTGATGTTGAATCTTGAGTTTCTAAAATTATTTTCTAAACTTTTTCCCATGTATTTACACTACAGTATTGTATTTAAAAATTCAATTCTTAAACTTGCCTGATTTACTCGACCTTAGTATGTACAAAGTGATTGCTAAAGAAGATAACGTTATCACAGAATATGTTTTTGGAAATAAGCCAAAAGCAAATAAACCATCATTAAAACAAAATAGAAAATATATCGATAAGACTAATGAAACTGAAGAAGTAATTAAGTTTAGCTTGAAAAGTCGCCAATATATATGTGAAATAGCTCCAATAGATGTTATTAAGAGTAGTACTGTAGTTGCTTGAATTTCATCACCATTATTAGCTATGAAAAAGTTTGAAATTAAGGGAGAAAAAATTATTAAGATAAGATAAAGGTTAATTTTATTAATAAGTAAATTTTTACAAATTTGAACTAGAATTATTAGCAACGCTAACCATAAACAAAAATCCGCAATAGAGTGTGCTGACAACATTGAAAGTTTAAAGTTAAAAAAGTTAAGTGGAGTAAGGAAATATTGATAAACACTTAAAAGTAAAATAGTTATTCCCTCTAAGAGTTTGAGCTTTAAAAATAGAAGTAAGGAGGCTCCTACTAATAAGTAAAATATCCAACTAAAGTAGTTTGTTTTAAGGTTGGCAATGGAACTACTAACTAAGTAAGGCTCATGAAGGACTCTATTAAAGTATGGACTATATGAGATTGTTCGCCATTCAATTTTGTTAGCTCCAATAATGCTGCTGCAGTTCAAACTAACTGACCTTATAAACTGAGAAAACAAGGAAAAATTTTTATTTCCAAAAGTTAGAGATTCTTTGTCTGTCACTATTTCTTGATAAGAATGAAATTGTGCAGGGAAAACTAGGTGTTGTTTGTTATTTTTTATACAAGAATTTTTCAATTCCTTAAGGTTGTTTGCCTTTAAATAAAAATAGCCATTAGTCTTGCTCAAACTCCATGTTTCAAAGCTTAAATTATCTAAGTTAATTCCAAATATAATGTTGGCAATTACAAGAATAGATGTCACCTAGTAAATATTATATTGCTTGAAATTAAAATCATCTCTCCTTTATAAATCCTGTACCAATGGACAGTATTGCGTACTTTTCTAGCTTAATCACAGTTTAAGATTCAAAAAGCCGATAAGACTAAGATGGTTAATGAATTAATATTATCAATTCTACTATTAGTTTCTAGCTTTCTAGGGGTTACTTCAACTCCATCAGATAGTGGAAGTTGGATTATTGAAAAAAAATGGGAGTCCTCGAATAATAGTTACATCTTTATTGCAAAAAACAGTAAGCTCTATGAGAAGTGTAGAGAAAATCCAAATTATTATTTGAAATTGCCTTCAATTATTCTCGGAAGACACCAGTTAATATCTGGTGGAGTTAACCTTGTTTCTGAGAGAGGAAAATCTAAGTATTTTTACAAAACAGAAAGAATAAATTGCAAATTAATATTGTTGTCTAATGATAATGTGTTAACTTGGAAAGCTGAATCTAAAATAAAATATTTTTCAAGGTTTAAGAGATATCCGACTTTACTTAAGTCAAAAAATACTAAAAACACGGATATTAATATTTCAATTTTAATTGTTGGTTTTTTTATTTTTTTTGTAATACTCTTGCCAATTATTTTTTATAATAAATCACAAAAAGAGCTGACTTACTCGCTAATGCTTGGTTCAGTAGGAATACTTTCATATAAAGCATTAACTATAACGCCAGTCTTTGGCTGGCAAATAGATAGTCTACTATTGCAAAAAATGGCTGATATTTTTCTAGGATTAGGATTTATAGGTGTCTTTTGGAACTTATTTTTACAAAAATTAATTTCTGAGGAAGAATTTAAAATAACTTCAATTATATTTTTATTAAATATAATAACTATATTTTTTAGTGCGAATGGGGATCAAATTCAGTTTTTTGTAATGATCTGTATGATTCCATGGTTATATATATTAGTTAAGGTAATATTAACCCAATCAAATGAAATTATAAAATTAGGTATGACAAAAAAGAATACTATAACTTCATTTTCCTTACTATTATTTGTAATGTTTATTTTTAGCGATATATTACTAATATTAGGTTTAACCTCTCATTCTATACCTTTATCTTCGTTAGGAGCTGCTTTTGCTTTCATTGGCGCGGCTTTAATAATAAACGAGGATATTGTTAGTACATATAAAGAGCGGGACATTTTAATTAATTCTCTAGAGGATAGAATTGAAGAAAAAACATTAGAACTCAAAAGAGCTAATGCAAAGCTATTAGAGTCAGAGAAGTTAAGTTCAATAGGTATAATGTCTGCTCGTCTAGCACATGAAATCAACAATCCTCTCAACTTTTTCTCTAGAATCATTTTAGATTATCATAACGTTATTACCGGACTATTTAAGCAGAGAGAAATATTAATAGATCAAAGTTTATCTGATGAAGTAAAAGTTAAAATTTCTGAATTAGATCAAGAGTTTGAAATAAGTGATTTCTTAGAAGAAAAAGAATATATGGCAAAAACTAGCAATAAGCTAATAAGTAAGATGACAAATATAATAAAAATGGTTGGAAATAAAGCACACAAAGCTCAAGACAATAATTTGAAAGAGTCTACTTCAGTAGGGTCTATCATTGAGGGAGTAAAGCTAACGATAGATACAAAAATTTATAAAAAAAATAATGTTCAGTTAATATTAGATGAAATAAGTAGTTTTGACATTGTTGTTAACCAAGTAGAGGTTAATCAGATATTGACTAACCTAGTAACAAATTCATATTTTGCAATTAAAGAATCAAGAAAAAATGGAACGATTAAGGTATTTAGCACAAATAAAAATGAAATAGTTGTGGAAGATGACGGGCCTGGCATACCTTCTAATATTAGAAGTAAAATATTCGACCCTTTTTTCACAACTAAAGCGATTGATAAGGGCACAGGACTCGGGCTTCATATATGCAGAGACCTTGCTATTAGCAATGATTCAACATTAGAGTTAGTAGAAAGTAAACCTGGGTATACAAAATTTAGTCTAAAGTTTAATTAAGAAAAAATAATTTAAATTTTTCAAAAGCTTCATCGAGAGTAGTACAAATAATTTTTTTATCATCAGAAATAGTATGTAGCTCATGAGTAGTTGAATCACCTTTGGTCTTTTTTATGTAAGCTATTTCTTCAATTTTATCACAAAGTATAAAAGTATCAAATATCATATACATTCTTAAGTTACTTTTTTCAAGCTTAACTTCTCGTGTAAGATTGTTTAGACTTACATATTCACTAATCTCATATGGATTCTCACAAAATAAATCAAGCGCTGTTGCACGGTGCATAGTTAATAAATTTCTCC
>CALJPJ010000293.1 GCA_937980625.1 uncultured Bdellovibrionales bacterium | reverse complement strand
ATACACTCCTCATTTCCACAAGCCTTTTTAGCTCTCAAACATTTGCTCAACAAGTTATCACAGGAAAAGATAAATTATTTGGAGTTAGCATAAACTGGCAAGACTCCAACAAAAATAAAAAATTTATTCAAAAGTATTTAGAAAAAAACAAAAAGAAATTGCAGTCCAGCTTAGACCCTGATTGCCTTTATAAAAACGTTGGCAACAAATTATGTGGTAAAAATATTGACACCAGCCTACTAAATGAAGTCACTCAACTTGCCAAAACTTTTCAAAAAGAGACTCTAGGTGCTTTTAATATTATAAATAATAAAAAAAGAGATTTTGCTGGCTTATCACAAGGCTTTATTATTGATCAGCTTATAGCACAAAATAAAAAATCTTGGGCAGTAGACTTTGCTGGCGATATTTTTATTGCAGAACCTAATGTTTTAAAATTTAAACCCTATATTTCTGACCCAGTATTAGACCCAGCCCCCTTTGCCAGTGTTGACATTAAACGAGGCTGGATGATGACTTCAGATTTAGGCCCTACAATTGAGCTTAAAAAAGGACTAAAAGTAAAAGAACGTATAAAAAGGGTGGTTTTATTTGCTCATCCAAGCATGAAAGGTTCACGACTTGATGCCTGGGCGACCAGCATTGTGACTGGTGGAACTTCACAAATCAGAAAATTACTAAAACTCAAAGAATATAAAAATAAATGGGGTTACTTATACTTTGATATTTATGACAAAGCCTTTTGTTCCTCTAATATAGACTGTAAAATAAATCAAAGTTCTGATCGAAAAGTTACTGTTAATTTTTAACCTGGAATAATACATGAAACTATCACTAAAAATAGTCTGTTTAATTTTTTCCCTAAATACAATTAGTTATCAATCTGCCGAAGCAAAAAACTGCACTGCAAAAGGATTACCAAAACTACTAGAGGAAGGAAAACACGATCTCCTTCCCCCTGAAATTTACAACTGTGATAAAACTGGAGCTCGAAATAATCGTGGGTCTGAAATCTGCATGACTCACTTTTTTTGCGCTAGACAATCTAGAAGGCTATGTACAGACCATAGTTTTCTACACGGAATTAGTTATATTTTTGATAATCAAGGAAAAGTCACCCCACTTAATAATGGAAAAGTTAGTTTAAAAAAAATTCTCACTGACAAAACCAGCCCCTTCACTAAAACCTTTTTCGAACGCTGTAAAAACAAAAAGCTCATCAGCTATGAAAGAGACCCGCTATACTCTTTATGTGATCATAAATCACTTGATTTTAAAAATTCTGACATCGATCAATTTGGGTTAATGTCTGCCGTTGTTTATAAAAAAAGTAACGAAGAGCGCTACACAAAGGCACGCAATAAAACACTACCTGACAGCCCCCTCTCAATAGCAGAAGGAAACGGCAACAGCATAGTTGAGTACCGTTATCTTAAAAAATCTCAATTAGCTAGATACACAGAAATTATTAACCTGGAAGCCACGGCTAGCGCAGAATATTGCCGGGATGAAAGTGTCACCACAGGCCTATTATTTTTTAAAAAAACAAAAACAGTGAGCAAATGTGGAACCAAACTTAATGCTCCTATCGCTTTGCAAAGGTTTACTACTTTACCTTCTTATTCATACCAAGATGATGAAGGTAAAACGACAAAAAAAGACTCTAAATTAGCTCGGAAAGATTTTGATAAAACCTTTAAAGGCACCACAGAAATTGGTTATGGAGCTATCGATAAAGCCAGAGACTATTTACAATGCCAACCTAAATGGGACAAACCCGAGAACTATGACGAATATCAACTTCAAATTAAAAAAAGAACTCGAGGGTCTCGATAGCAGAAACTAATTTTAAAAAAATTATTGTAACATTAGCTTAATATTTAGTTTCTATTGGCAATGTCGACAAATCAACATTAAAGTTTTTATCGTACAAATTAATATCCATTGAATTTACATCATAATTTCGATCTCTATAAAAAATACTGGTCAAAGAATCATTTGCAATAATGTTTATGGTCTCATCTGCAGAGAATAATTCACTGGGCTTATCATGAGAGCAATAAGCAAAAATAACTTCTAGATTTTCCTTCATTATATTTTTAACAAATCGATTACACTCTTTTGAAGCTTGGTATTTATAGTCCATTTCCATTTTTAAATTTTCAAAACTAGGGTTGTGCTTAGTTTTATAACTTAACTTTAGCATCTTATATTTTGCTGATTTTTTTATGGCTATCTCTGTTTTATTGGTAGATTCTAACTGAATATAATTTTCATCAGTAAGGTTTTGGTAGTCTTTTTTTAAGCCAGCTTCACACAACACATTCTCCTGCTCATCAATTAATGCCGGCCATTTATGAATCTTTATATCACTACCTTTTAAATAAAGCTGCTCATCAACTCTATTAAAATCTAAACTTACTCCATTAAAGTATTGTTTTTCATGTCCAACCCAACCACTCACATAACGGCTTCGACAATGACCCTTGAAATCATATACAGCTTTATGTTCTTCACTTTTTTTAAAATGACCTGGAAACAATACAACCATCTCTCCAACTCTATTTCTTTGACCAATAATTTTTTCACGAACAGATATATATGTTCTTCCTGAATCTTTATCTTTAATAAAAAGTTCTTCAGGTCTTGAAAGCTCACTAATAGATGCTTTGCAATATTGCTCATCAAAATAATCTACGGTCAATGCACATCCTTTAATTCTTGAGTTTTTCTTTTTCTTCTTTTTTACTTTTTGTTTAGCTGGGCGACCTGAAATAGAACTGATTGTTTCTTTTAATGACTTTAAGGTTTTGTATAAAGCTACAATATCAACACCCTCTTCAGCTACGATTTCCACTGGAGTTGTAAAAAACATTAAAATCATAGCAAAAATAGACATTTTTGATTTAACACCAGACATATAAGCTCCTAATATTTAAAGCTAATTATACAAGTTCTATGCCACTTAACTACAACAAAATAAATACACTTAGACCTAACAAGTGATTAGTTTGTTAACACATAACTTTGTAATAGTTACTTACCAAACAATCACTCAAACTTAGCTTGTACCTGTAACTCTAATCAGTTTAAACTGAATCTAATGAAAACTAACAAAAATTACTCTCCAGCAGCTGATAGAAATAAAAAATCCATTTTAATACATTTAAAAACACACTTAACTGAATCTGGATCTTTGTTAGAGCTTGGAAGCGGGAGTGGCCAACATGCCCTCCACTTCTCAAATCATTTAACCCATATTAAATGGTACAGCTCTGATCTAAAAATTAACCATAACAGTATTAATAGCTACCGTAAAAATGCCGTAAACGGAAATTTTTTTGGCCCCATAACTTTTAAAATTGGACAAGACCCCTTTCCTAAAATTAATTTTAAATATTTTTTTACAGCTAACACATTTCACATTATGAGCTTTACACTTGTCACTCAAACTATAGAGCTCATTGCTAAGAACTCTACGTCTGGTTGTCTATTTTTGATCTATGGTCCATTTAAATACAATCAAAAATTCACTTCAAAGAGTAATGAAGAGTTTAATAGCTACTTGAAACATCTCGACCCATTATCTGGCATTCGAAACTTTGAAGACATTAACCTGTTAATGAACAAAAATA
>CALJPJ010000292.1 GCA_937980625.1 uncultured Bdellovibrionales bacterium | reverse complement strand
ACTTTATAAATAAACTCTGCACTTAAGTACTTTCCCTTTAAAGGGGGGATACGTGAGCTAAACACACTAAAAATTATACATAGTTTAATAAATTTGACAAATATAAAAGAATTATTGAGAATGGCTACATGACTAATTAATCCACAAAACCTAATTTAATATTTAAAAATAATTTTTTAACTGGTTTTACTGGAGGTAATTATGAATAACCACGTTAACTTCTATTCAGAAGCTGAATTATACGACATTGCATTTGATTTTAAAGATATCCAAAAAGAATGTGATTTTTTATCTGAAATTTATCTTAAATATAAAACTAAAAAAGTTGAAAGCTTTTTAGACATTGGTTGTGGTCCAGGATTACATGCCGTTGAATTCGGTCTTCGGCTCGAAAACTCACTTGGTATAGATTTGTCACAAGAGATGGTTGATTATGCTAATAAAAAGTCTCAAAAAATGAAATCAAAAGCCAAGTTCTTAAAGGCTGATATGACTAATTTTCATTTACAACAAAAAGTAGACTTAGCTGGTATATTCATGGACTCTACAGCCTATTTACTAACCAATGATGATGTTATAAATCATCTTAAATCTGTTGCTGAAAATTTAAATGCTGGTGGCATTTACGTCTTAGAGATGAGCCACCCAAGAGATATGTTTAGTGTTGGAAAATCAACTGATACAGAATGGCAAATAGACAAAGATAATTTAAAAGTCAGTATGAAGTGGGGCGACAAAAATGATTATTTCAACCCTATTAGCCAAGTCACTAATACCAGTGTTATTTTAAGTTGTGAACGTAATGGTAAAAAAAGATTCATTAAGGATAAAGCCCAGCAGAGGGCCTTTACTACCAATGAATTTTTAGCGTTAGTCAAAGCTAGTGATGCCTTTGAAGTTAAAGAAATTTTCGGCGCAATGGATTTTAATATCCCTTTTAGCAATGAAAAGAATGCCTGGAGAATGATTCCAGTTCTACAGAAAAAGTAAGTAATTCAAATCGAGCCAAGAGCAAAACTTGGCTCGATTTAGTTCATATTCGTGCACCTAGCTCTGATTGGGCTGAAATTTCTTTCAAAAAATATAAAGATCTAGAACTTGTAATTGAAGCTATACAAACCGCTAAAAAATTAAATTTATAAAACGTAAACTCTTAGGCTCTAAGCATTTCTTTATAACACTTCTCAACCACACTAAGGAATTTTTTAGTCTGATTTTTTGTAGGGTTAAAAACTATATCGACTGATGGCCCCCAGTTTTTACCTGACTTTATATCAGCCCACCTTTTATTATCTTTAGAGTGAAAGTGCAGAAAAGCTTTTGAATTATAATAAAAAACCCCCTCTTTTTTCTCTACAATAGCAGGACCTATATTTCTGATACTATCCAATACTGTTGATATATCTTTTAGCTCTTTTGGCTTACAATGCCCCATTATATCCCCCAGTTTTGCTGCCAGCTCTTCGGTGTTTCAAACCCACCAAAGGTAGCATAAAAAGACCAAAGCCCCTGGTGTGTTGATTCATGCTGTATCATTACATGTGTAAACTCAACAAAACCCATTTCTAACCCAAAAGCTTTTACTTTGTGAGTATCAAGGTCAGTGGATTTAAGTTTCTCTAAAATTTTTGATAGCTTTTGCTCCTGATCTTTAAAACCTTTTAAAATTTCAGTTTTACTCAAATCGCCAGAGTAATGCTCTTTCTTTGTTTCACAGTCTCTCATCTCTCCAGTCTCAAGAGCTTCATTGTACAGTCCTGAAACCCAAACCATATGGCGTAATTGTTTACAAATAGCTGAATACTTTTTATGAGGTGAGTAGTCCCACTTATCTTCTGGTAATTCCTTCAAAAACTCAGTGGTCATGCTCCGAGAAAACTCCCAGGATTTCTTAAACTCTTCTATAATTTCACTATTTTTCATAAACCCCTCCGTTGAATATACTAGTTACCACATTTTTTAATTAATTAAATTGAAATTAAGTTAATCTTAATATAAATATTATAAAATTATGAATACAGATATTACTAACCTTGGATTAGATGCTGTTCTGCTTTTTGAAGTGGTAGCTAGGCTTAAAAGCTTAAAACTTGCTGCTCAAGAGCTTTCTCTTTCACAGCCAGCAGTCACTCATGCCTTAAATAAACTAGAGGATAAGCTCGACACTCAACTTTGTATCAGGTCAAGAACTCAGTTTACTCTTACAGAGCCAGGAAAAAGACTATTTACTGTTTCTTCAAATATCCGCTCAGAGCTAAAGAATTACCAAGGTTTCCTTAGAAATAATGAAGCTTTTGATGGTTTTTTTAATTTTTATGTTCTTGATAACTTTAAAAGTGATGTGATTGACTTAGCTCTTAAAAATTCAATAAAAAAATTTCCAAAAATGAAACTCAATATTCAAGTTCAAAGTGCCGGAGAAATTCAAAAGTCAGTTTTAAATGGCGAGGCTGATATTGGCTTTGGTATATTCCATAATAAACTTGAACCTCTAAATTACCAAATTGTTGGCCAAGAAAAGCTCTATTATTATATTTCTAGCAACCATGAACTTTGGAAAAAAAATAATATCAACAAGCAAAATCTAAAGGGTCATAAGGTGGCCTGGGTAGATACTATATTTAGAAACCGCTCTGACCTTGAATCTCTTATTTTTGTTGATAAGGAGAACCAAAAAATGAAAATTCAAAGTTATACAAACAATTTAAATTGTGCCTTAAGTATCCTAAAAACAGGAGGCTTTGTTGTTCCTTTACCAATGGGCTTTCTAGAGTCTCAGAAAGTAAATTTCAAATATAAAATTTTAAAAAATATAAAACCAATAACTCTATCTCAAAGTTTAGTTTATAGACCCAATAACACTAAAGCATCCAAAGTCGCCAAGTATTTTTTAAGTGAAGTTAGTAATTTATTAAATGGCTAATTTAAAGCAACTAAAATAAATATCAACTCAACTTTTTATCCATAAGAATACTTTTTTCTTGATAACCGCATGACTTGTATAAACTCCGAGCAACATTGTTGCTCGCCCATACATGTAGACCTACCAAGTTTATGTTTAACTCTCCTACCTGTTGCTCAAACAAATTCAAAGTTGATTTACCAAAGCCATTCCCACGATACTCTTCACTTATAAACAAATGGCAAATAAAGGCCTTTTGTTGACTCCCTTCCTCTCTAGTTGAGTACCACAAGTAGCCCAAGTTAAGCTTTTGATCGTTAAGGATATCGTACAAAAAATTGCCTTCCGTTTCTAATCCATCACACAAAATCGTATCAAAATCTTTTATTGCTTGAGTCTCGGCAAACTTCTCACTGTAGCCTCGGTTATTCATTAG
>CALJPJ010000291.1 GCA_937980625.1 uncultured Bdellovibrionales bacterium | reverse complement strand
TAGTAGTTTAGTGGGCGAAAACATTTCAAACTGAATATAAGTTTCTTTTGGATTCATTTTTAAAAAAGATTTAAGTGTAATATTTTGATTTATCCCGTCATGAATTTTAGGAAGAATAACAGAGTCAATTTTTATGGGTGTCGTGATTTTTTTAAATAGCGTATTTGGAGCTTTGAATATATCTTTTGAGTTTTTATTGAGGAGTGGATGAAGTTTTTTGCTTGGCTTGATCCATTGAATAATTGAAGACGTACAATTTAATTTTTTGAGTTTTGAAGTAGACAAAGAAGCAATAGTGAATTGATTATTATTTGAGCTGTTAGCAAAGCTCCATATGTTAGCTAAAATAGCCTCACAGTTTTCACCGACATTGGCCACTAAAATAGTCAATTGGTCCTTATAAAGTGATTTTTTGATGTGTTGATCAACAGTTTGAGGAGGCTCCAGTTGACCGTCTAAATGGGTGGCCAATAATGATGAAAGTCCGTAGCCTGACTTGGCGAGGGCAAAACTATTGTTTTTTATATCACCCGTAAAACCTGTGGCAGACTCTTTAAGTCGATCATTAAGCGCACAAGACCAGGCTAATTGAAGATGACCAGTGTTTAAATTAGGGTTATTATTCATTGCCAATAAACTTTGAGCTGTGGATAAATCAAAGTTTTCGAATAATGAGCTAGGGTGATGAATTAAAAGGTAAACTAGGTTGGTGCCATAAGTAGATTTGAGTTGTTTGTTTAATTTAACTAAAGACTGGGGGAGACCGGCGCTTAAAGGGTATTGGGAAAATGGTTTGTACTTATAGTGTATAGAAGTATTAGTTGGGTTGTTATTTGTATATGAGTTAGACATATAAAGTTGTATGGTGGCAAAAATAATTGAACATAGAGTTAAAGCTTTCAATTAAAAACACTACCTCGAGATGGACATTTATTTATACTTGCTTGGTTATATTCCATGTAAAATACAAGATGAGAGTCTTCATCAAGGCTTATTAATGCCTTGTCACTCCTGGTAATGCACTCAATTTTATATGAACCTTTAAAGTGATTGGTGTAGCAAATAGAAGGGTTGTATATTTTGCCATCAATATTCATTTTACGATTTAAAATATAATACTTCAAACCATTAGTGTTTGCTATCAAATAACCACGGCCTGAGGTGTAGTCAAGAGTATCACATTGGCTATCACTAATTGTTTTTACACCGTCAATACCTTCTTGAAGAACCCACTGTATATTTCTGAGAAGTGCTTCTTTGTTAAGGGGGGCCACTTTAATAATTTCAGGCTTTTTGTCGTTATCAATTGCTGAGGACTTGGCCGAAATAAGTTGAGAATTCAAAGGCATTAGTATAAATATTAAAATTAAATAAAAATTATTCATGTTCATATTTGATAACATTGTAAGTTTAAATTCAAGATTTAAAGTTGTGAGTTAAATTTTGATTAAATATTCAACAAATATATTTTTTTTAAAATACAAATGAAGTGAGTCATGGGTTAATATTTGTAAAATTTTGAATTAAATCTAGCTAATAACCTGACTATGCATGGTCGGGCTATGTCTAATTGAAGTCGTTTAGACTATGAAGGGGTGGAGAAATGAATATTATTTTTGATTTAAAAGATTGTCTTATGGCTTTACTCGGAGGCTCTCTGATTGGCATAAGCGCAACCTTACTGATGTTATATATAGGAAGAATTGCCGGAATTAGTGGGATTTACCTTTCAATATTCACAAGTAATAAGGCTGATAAAATTTGGCGGTTTCTTTTCATCTTTGGTCTTTTAACTGGTGGGTTTCTGTCGTCTTTATTTTTAGTTAATCCCTTTGACTCTTCATTTAGCCCTTCACTATTTCAGATGGCTGTAGCCGGTGCTATTGTTGGTTTAGGAACACAGCTCGGTAGCGGGTGCACCAGTGGGCATGGAGTTTGTGGGATTAGTCGATTTTCGCAAAGGTCGATTGTCGCAACTTTTGTCTTTATTTTTTCTGGAGTTCTTACTGTATGGATAATGGGAGTTTAAGTTTATGAGTAAGTATATTATTTCATTTTTATCTGGACTAATATTTTCATTTGGACTGACTATTTCAGGGATGACTTTACCTCATAAAGTAGTTGGGTTTTTAAATGTTTTCAGACAGTGGGACGTCACTTTAGTTTTTGTTATGGTTGGTGCTATTTTAATTCACAGTTTTAGTTATTTTTTTATTAAAAAAAGAGCTTCACCTTTGTTGGACTCACAATTTTACCTGCCAAATAAAAAGAATATAGACACAAGGCTCATACTGGGTGCTTTATTGTTTGGGGTGGGCTGGGCCTTGTCTGGCCTTTGTCCAGGGCCTGCTATTGTCAGTTTAGCCTCTTTTTCTCCGAGTATAATAGTTTTTATGCTTACTATGACTCTTAGTTCTTTAATTGCTCACAGAGTTTTTAGGTAAATTGACTCTGTTAACTTCAGTTGAATAAAATGAATAATAACAATTAAATATAATATGATGAATGATATACTCCTTAAGTAATCATTGAGTTACTTTTTCTCATATATACACCCTGTTGGTGAGTAACGTATACCAGAGGTATAGGTTTGCCAATCTTGGGTGTTCACGGTGTTGCCGCCTCCAAAAATCACCATATAGGCTCTAAACTTTCGATAAGCAGGGTCTTCTGTAAAATGTAT
>CALJPJ010000290.1 GCA_937980625.1 uncultured Bdellovibrionales bacterium | reverse complement strand
TAGTTAAATATTTGACCATATTGGGCGATTTAGAAATTTGTCGGGCGATATTTTTAAACGGAACTCCAATAAATTCAAACTCAGTGGATAAATTTTCAGGTTTTACTTTTAAGTTTGAGTTGTATAAAACTTTTGATCCTTTATCTAAGCATTTTAAATCTTGATCAAATGTAGAGGGGTTCATGCTGACTAAAAGTTGATTTTGTTTTTGGTAAGCAGTATGCCCAGCCTTGTTAACTCTAATCGCATAACTAGTAGGCAAACCAGCAATATTGGAGGGAAAAATATTTTTACCGGCCACAGGAAAACCACTTCTAAAGATAGTTTTTAATAAAATATTGTTGGCAGATTGGCTACCACTGCCGTTTACTGTTGAGATCGTAAAATTAAAATTATTTAAGGCCATATATTTTTGTTCTCTAGGTTGCAGGCGATAAATGACCTCTTTGGTCATTTAATGTAAAATTAAGTCCTAATTTATAGCTATTTTATAGCTGATATTCAAGACCTAGATGGGCTAAAAAATAAGCTTATTTAATAGAATTGGTATAAGGTTGTAGTCGTCTCTAGGCTAAGACAGTTAAATCTAATAAATGAGACTTCAGTTGATTTTCATTGGCTCAAATCAAAATTAACTACACTTGAGCTTGGTTCATTGACATTAAGACTTGGCATAAAATTAGCTTTATATCTTTGTTGTACTACAGATTTATAAAAGGTGACCACCATGCTACTAGCCAACTACCTCAGCTTGATTAACAATATAAAGTCGAAGTTAGCCAATCATAAACAAGTATTAAATTTAAATGATAAAAGCCCTGGGTTTATATTACAGGTGAGGCAAAATAAGCAGCTAATTTATGAAGATTATATTGGCGCTAAAGATCAAAAAAGTAAAAGTCCAATTAATGGAGATACATTTTTTTTATTAGGTTCATTGGCCAAACCAGCTCTAGTGAACCTAATCATTGAAAATTTAAATTATTTTCCATCCTTCAATGTCAAAGATTATATACCTTGTCCGCACTCTAATTTAACTATTAAAGATTTGATTCAGCATACATCAGGTTTGCCAGACTATTTAGAGCTTTTAACTAAAAAGGATATTAATCATTTAAACTTGCAACAGTTAGTAGAGCAGATTTTTTCATTTCCATTAAAATTTAGTCCAGGGGAGAGGTTTGATTACTCAAACTCAGGCTATGTTGTTTTATCTTTGATTATATCTAAATTATTTGGTGGACCATTTCATGAGGTGATGTGTTTTTTAAGTAAGAAAAGTAAATTAGATTTTAGCTATAAGTATTCAAAACAATTTGCTAGTAATTATACTTCTCAAGGTGAGGTCTATAAGAGGGTTCAGCACACTAAATTAGTTACGGGCTGGGGAGATAGCTTGTTATATACCTCGGCCAATGAGTATCATAATATTTTTAAGGAAGAGTTAAGATATAAGCAGCTTTTGTATAAGTGTAAGAGTTCAGATGGTCATATGTATTATTCTATTGGTGGTGCACCCGGGGTTGATGCCTTATTTTGTTATTTAGAAAATATGAACTTAGAATTGACATTTTTTAGTAACTACACAGGCAATCATACATTATTATCAGATTTAATTTTAAGCTGTATTGAAAATCAAAACACAAATCATGCCTTGGCTATTTAGTTTCTCGAAAAGCCTTAGGGTTAATAGTCATTACCCAGTCTCTGTCATTTTTATCGATCTCTTCGATATTAGCGGGTTGTTGAACAGGCCCCACATAAAGTTGGACTAGGCCCATTCTTGGGAATGATCCTTTGGGCATAAGTTCGGCAGCTCCTTTTAAATATAAAAATAAAATAGGTGTATCTGTTCGTTGAGAAAATATACTAATACCTCGTTTGAATTTTTTAATATAACCGTCTTGTGAGCGTGTTCCTTCTGGGTAGATAATCATCCAAATGCGCTCTAAAGACTTGAGAAGTCTTAATATTAATTTGATCGATTCACTAGATTTGTCTTTGCGGTCAATGGGAATGGCGCCAAGACAATGCTTAGAGAAAAATGTAAATAAAGAGTTTTGAAACCAATAATCTTTGGCAGCGCCAATATATAAATCGAGCCAATATTTAAATGGAATTGCAGCAGTAATTACAGTGGTGTCCATGTGACTGCTGTGATTACAAATAATTAGTAGTTTAGGGTTTTCTTGATAAATTTTTTTAAAATCTCCATGTATTTTAATTCTTACATAAAGTCTGAATACAATTGCTTTCATAATAAAACCCCAGATACATCTAAATATCCAGCTAGTAAAATCGAAGTGCCTTGTAAACAAAGGAAGATGCTTTAAGTTGGCTGGTAGCTTTGTGAATTGATCGTTTTCATAATTCCATTTTTTTTTCATGTTGCATCCTAAGAAAAAATTCTGGAAAAAGATTCAGAGTTTAAAAAAGTAAACAAATAATAAATGGCTGGAGCAACAAAAATAAGCTTATCGACTCGAGCTAAAATATCATCTTTCCCGATTATAAAAATATTTCCACTATCTTTAATCCCTAGGTCTTTTCGTATCATAGACATAAGTAAAGATCCCAGGCGACCAAAAACAGAAACTATAATTCCAGCTGAAGCCCAATAGACTTCAGTTCTAATAGGTAGGCTACTTCTTAGAGCCCAAGCCACGAGCAAGGTGAGCGCTGAAGATATTAATAAGGCTTCAACACTTAAGCGCGGAGCTAATTGCTTTAGTGGTTTAATTTTTCCCCACTCCAAGTTAACTAATTTATAAATCCCATCATTAAACTCAGAGAGTATGATTAAGTATAAAGCAATATAGATGCCTTTATCAAAGCCAAGTAAAAGGCCAAAGTGAATGAGCCCCCAGCCAAAAAATAAAAATGAGAGCAAAGATAAACCTGTATACTGAATCATATGCTCAAACTGATCAGATATAATTGGGATTAAGCAAATTACAGATAAAAATATCATTGGAGTGATATGTAAAATAGAGGTGCCGTAGCCTTTATATATAAAGTACCCTTGCAAAAAAATAAAAGAATAACAAGTGAGCACAAACATACTTCTGTGATACATGCCAGACATTCTAAAAAATGTTTTTGCGCTATAAATACAAACCAAAATAATTGCAGCTAAGGGGATGGGTGATGGCGATCCAGCTAAAAGAAATAATATAGGCGCCACAACTAGCCAACTTATAAAGCTTGCTTTTAGGCTTAAATATTTATTTGGTTTTACCTTACTGATAATATGAAAAAATAAATAAGCTATAGCTAAAAACCCACAGGCAACTAAGGATGTTCGAATAAAAAGAGGCTCTAGCCAGGTACTATTTTCCATTAGTTATTTTTCCATTTAATGTCATGTTCTTTGATCTTTTTATACAAATTAGACCTGGAAACATCTAGTTTTTCTCCAACAATATCAATATTTTTATGTTGGTGGAGCATGCGTTCAATAATTAATTTCTCAACATTTGCAAGCTGAGCGCTTAAAGTTAATTCGGAATCAGGGCCTGTGAATAATGGTTCAGATAAAATTACAAAGTTATCGATATCTTCTGGCCGAATAATTGGCAAAGGAGCTATGCTAACAATTTTTTCAAGTGTGCGCCTGAGCTCTCTAATATTACCAGGCCACGTATGTTGTTTTAGCTTATTAAGTGCCTCTGGTGAAATAGATTTAAATGGAACAAGTTCACTTAAAAATTGTTTGGTGAGTTCTTCTATGTCTTGTTTTCGTTCTCTAAGTGGTGGAATTATTAGTTTCTTGCCATTTATTCGCCAAAGTAAATCTTCTCGGAACTCATTATTTTTGACCATTTCGTCTAAGTTTTTATTTGTGGCAATAATAACTCTAACATTGACTTTAATAACTTCAGGAGAGCCAACTCTTCTAATTTCTTGTTCTTGCAAAAATCGCAGAAGTTTTACTTGTGCAGTTAAAGGCAGAGCTTCAATTTCATCAATAAATAAATCTCCACCATCAGCGGCTTCAATAAGGCCCATTTTATTATTATTAGCCCCTGTAAAAGCGCCTTTGATATGTCCAAAAAACTCTGATTCAAACAGGCTTTCTGGAACTTCAGCCACATTAATAGCAACAAAAGGGGAGATATCTGAGCTGCGTAATAGTTTAGCGGCCACTTCTTTTCCCGTGCCAGTTTCACCCTCAATGAGTAAGGGGCCAGGCTCATGTTTATATTGAGCAATTTTTTTGGTCACGTCTAAAAAGGCTGGGCTATTACCCACCCAAGATTTATTTAATGGATTATGGCTTCTTTGGCTTGTTGAAATTAATAAATGAAAACTTTCAATTTGTTTTAGTATCGACACAAAATATTTTTGGTTGAGTGGCTTAGCTAAATATCTTTGAGCACCAGACTCAAGAGCAAGCTCCATGGTTTTTTGATTGAGGTCACCAGATATAGCGGTCACCTCAAGTTTAGGGTGGTTAGTCTTTAAAACTTTAATAAACTCACAACCGTCATTAATATTTAAATCACCAGACAAGTGCATATCTACAAATGCACAATGATACTTTTTATCTAACGGAACAAGCTCGGGTTTATTGTAGCAATCGGCCTGCCAGCCATTGGGCATCATTTCAGTAATTGTTGCCGTCATTAATTCATCATCATCTACGACTAGGGCTTTTAAACTCATAAGTACTTACCTTAGTGAAGTTATGCCCAAGCTTTTTGGGCATATATTTAGACCTCCAGTTTGTACTTAATCATTAAGAAGATCAATAATTATAAAAATTAAATAAAGGTAATTGTTTATACTAGATTCAGCAGGGTAATTAAGGTAGTGTTTTGCCAATCAGCTAATGAATTTAGTTCAGCTAGGGGGCTTTTGTTATGAGTTCACATCGGATTTTATTACTAGAGGGAATTCATCCTGTTGCAGTGGAAACATTGCAAAATGAAGGTTTTGAAGTTAAGCGTGAATTATCAGCCTATTCCAACCAAGAGCTTAAAGATAAAATTAATCAGTTCGATGCTATAGGTATCCGCTCTAAAACTCAAATGACTTCTGACGTTCTTGAATCTAGCATAAATGTTAAAACAATAGGCTGTTTTTGTATTGGCACTAATCAAGTTGATTTAGTAACAGCAAATAGTTTTGGAGTGCCAGTTTTTAATGCCCCTTATAGTAACACAAGGAGTGTTGCTGAGTTAGTTGTGTCACTTATGGTTAGTCTTTCCAGACAAATTTGCGATCGAAGTAAAAAAGCCCATGACGGTGTTTGGGATAAGTCCGCTACAGGTTCAAATGAAGTGCGTGGAAAAACATTAGGTATTGTTGGTTATGGTCACATAGGTACCCAATTGAGTATTCTTGCTGAGGCTATGGGCTTGAATGTCCAATACTTTGATATCATTAAAAAATTACCATTAGGTAATGCAAACTCTTTAGATAGTTTAAACCAATTGTTATCAACTAGTGATTATGTCAGTCTTCATGTTCCTGAAACTGAACAAACTAAAAATATGATGGGTCTAGAGCAATTAAGTAAAATGAAAAAGGGAAGCTATTTGATTAATGCAAGTAGAGGTTCCGTCGTAGATATCTCTGCTTTAGCAAAAAAATTAAAAGAGAATCATTTAGCTGGTGCTGCTGTTGATGTTTATCCTAAAGAACCTAAAAGTAATAAGGAATCTTTTACCAGTGAATTACAGGGTTTAAATAATGTTATTTTAACTCCACACATTGGTGGGAGTACCGAAGAAGCTCAATATAACATTGGTATTGAAGTAGCAACGAGCTTAACTGGCTATTTAAAAAAAGGTCAAAGCATTGGGGCCACTAATTTTCCAAACATTGATGTTCCTAGCCAAACTAGCGGTCATCGCCTAGTTAATATTCATAAAAATGTGCCTGGGGTTTTAGGTGAAATTAATGGTATTGTTTCTAAGTATGGTGCAAATATTAATAGACAGTTTTTATCTACAGATGAAAACATTGGTTATTTAATAATGGATTTAAATGTAGAAGACTCTCAATCGTTAAAAAAAGATGTCACTTCACTAGATACATCTATACGTACCAGGTTAATTAAATAGGTTCATTGACAAAAAAAGTGGTGCTTAGTGAATAAGCTATGGCTAGTTTGGTCGTATACTTTTAATACTCCAGAGTATGCATTAGTAAAGTGAAGGTTGATTTCTGCTTGCATCTCATCAGTTTTATTTGAACTGCAAATAAGTTTTGTTTCCAGGTTTGTACAAATTGATTTGTCGGAACTAAAAATTAATTTTTTAAGTTGAGGATGTGACCCTGAAATTAAGTTGGCACTAATAATGTGACCATCAATAATTTTAAATGTTTGACCAGTAAAGCTAAAGTTTTGGTCTGTAATTAAAACGTTTTTAATAAAATCTATGATTATGGCAGGGTTGTGGTTACCAATTGAGATATCTCGGGGAGTACTATTATGATGAATTCCGTAGTCGTTTAGGTTTAAAGTAAACTCACCCACTTTACAGTTGAGAGTATGTGCTGAAGCCTTAATTATAAAAAATGAAAATAAAGTAAATAAAGTAAATTTAAACATATAGTAGCCTTATTTAGTATTAGTAAATATTAGTGTTTCCAGTTCTTTAGCAAAAGTCTTGGGCCACTTTAGTTTTAGTTGAGCAAAAGTTCAAACACTATTTCAGTACAAAGCCAGTTTCAGTAAATAATTCCCAGAATTCAAAGTCTGTTTAAGTCATAATGTGCTCAAACAGCTCCCTGAGGGAGAACTCCGCGCATTATGATTAAAATGAACTTAAAATTTAAGAAATTATTTATTGAGATGAGCATAAGGTTAAAATCAAAACTATGCTATAAATATACGCTAAATTAAGGAAGTAATTTCCCTGGGTTTAAGATGCCATTGGGGTCAAAAATACTTTTAATTTGCTTCATATATTTAATTTCATCACCACTACGTGTGTGATCGAGGTAATTTTTTTTCACTAAACCAACTCCGTGCTCAGCCGATACACTACCACCTAAAGTTTTAATCATTGCAAACATCTCTTTATCTACTTCTTTACATTTTTTCATAAACTCATCGCTATTTAAATGATCAGGCTTTAGGATATTTACGTGTAAATTACCATCACCAATATGACCAAACCAAGCGACCTCGAAGTCAGGATGTTTTTCAGATATAATTTTTGTCATTTGTTCTAAAAATATAGGAACCTTAGATATATTTACAGATATGTCATTTTTGTAAGGATGCTTAACTGAGGTGGCTTCTGTTATGTCTTCACGTAATGCCCATAGATCTTTTGATTGCTGATCGTTTTGGCTAATTACACCATCAATAATCCAGCCAGCTTCCATACATTGTTCAAAAACTTCCATGGCTTTGTCCATTTGCCCATCAGTATTTTCAAATTCAATGAGTAAGTAATAAGGCGCTTTTTCTTGCAGGGGAGATTTAACTCTACCGGCTGCTTCAACATAATTTAAACAAACATCAGTATAAGACTCAAAAGCAGTTAAAGTTAAACAATCTCTAAAAGATTTATAAATATTCATGATGCCATCTAAAGTGGGTGTGGCAAAAGTCATAACTAGTAAATCTTTAGGGGTAGTTGTTAACTTTAATAAAACCTCAGTAATAACTCCTAAGGTTCCTTCGCTGCCAATAAATAAATGTCTTAAATCATACCCAGTTGCATTTTTAATGAGTCCATTATTGATTTTAAGGATTTCACCAGAGCCGGTAACAACAGTTAAGCCAGCGACCCAATTTCTAGTTAAACCATAGCGAATGACTTTAATTCCACCAGCGTTTGTTGCTAAGTTACCGCCAATTTGGCATGAGCCTCTAGCTGCAAAATCAACAGGGTAGTAGTAGCCTTTGTCTTTAGCTGTATTTTGAATATCCTCAAGTATAGCACCAGCCTCACATTCAAGAGTTTGGTCAAGAGGATTGAACTGCTTTATTTTGTTCATCTTTTCTAAAGATAAAATGACTTCTTTATTTGTGGCTGTAGCTCCAGCACTTAAACCTGTGCGGCCTCCAGAGGGGATAATTTCAATTTTGTGTTGGTTGCAAAGCTTAATAATTAGTTGCACTTCAGCTGTATTCCGTGGAAATAAAACTAAACTAGCATTAGGAGTAAAATGCTTAGTCCAATCTTTGCCATAATTAGCTAAGTCTTCTGCCTGATCACTAACTTGATTATCATTAAGTACTTCAGAAAATATTTTTTTTAAGTCCATTAAGGTCTCCACATCTCTTGTAAATATATTAAGACTATTATTAAAATTGTTCTTTGGATATATAATTTGTATACATTTTTCATATTTTTTATTGAATTGGAATGAGCCCAAATCTATGGATAAAATTTAAATGGATCTCTTTGCTTTTTTTTCAGAGTGTCGTGTCGCGCTTCGCGTATCCGCATCTGCGTCACCTGAAGGGTTACGAAGTGCGAAGACGCGATGCTGCCGTAAAAGTTCTCTGAAAAAAGCAAAGAGATCTATTTAAATTTTATCCATAGGTTTGCCAATGAAGCTCTTTGTGGGGGCTAAAGTAATGTACTAGGTGTATTTTTAAATACATCATGGAGTTGTGTAGTAAATTTTATCTATTCCCTTGGGAGCTTTTATCATTACTTCTTTGATCTGGTGTTTCATAAATAATTTTATTTGGATTTTCCCGATAGTAGGTCCGAAAAAGATGAAAGGGAACTTGGTTGGTGAGGTTAACATGTCCTTTCATTAATAACTTCACTCCGTTAGGAGCAAGTAAACTTTCTAAAATTTCCTCATTGCAGAGCTCTTCTGTTTTTTTAAAAATATCTATATAGGGAACTATGGTCTTTTGTGAACTATTACTTTTACTAATAACTACATAGCTATCATTGTCTCGGTCAATCACTTGCGGTGGAATATCATCATCAACAATTTTGCCATTTTTAAAAGAAATATGAGTGTCAAAATTACACTTATTCACATTATAGCTGGGTTTTAATTTTTTTGTAGAGTTATTTTTTTTTGCAGTTCTAAATTGATTGCTAAATAAATTTAAGTTCATTTGACAAAATCGGTTAATATCCAGTTGCTCACTGGTGCCACTCCAGCATGAGCCGGGAAAGCCTTTTAATTGATTTTGTTTATCAGTGTTTGAAGCTTTTTGTGTTAA
>CALJPJ010000289.1 GCA_937980625.1 uncultured Bdellovibrionales bacterium | reverse complement strand
TTAACAATGACAGTGATGGCAATAGTTTTTTCAATGTTGTTCAGGTTCAATGTTGAAAATTATGCTCTATACATATTTTCTGGACTATTACCGTGGACATTTATTCAGATGTGCGTGAGCAATGGGACCTTAGCTATTGTTAATGCTGCTCCTTATTTGAATAAAATTTATCTGCCAAAGTTAATATTTCCTTTGCAGGTTATTGGTGCTGAATTAATAAATTTTATATTTAGCATATTTGTACTCTTTGGAATGGGTTACTTTTTGGGTGCAACAATTAACATTGCTCTTTTATTATTACCTTTAGCTATTTTAAATATGATACTTCTAGCTTGTGGGCTATGTATTATTGTGAGTATTGCAGCAGTTTACTTTAAAGATACGACCCATATTATTGCCATATTAATGAATGCTTTATTTTATATTTGTCCGGTCATTTATCAGCTTGATATGGTGCCAGCCAAGTATCATTCTATTTTTAGGTTAAATCCAATTTTGCATATACTTGAAATTTTTAGAGCTGCCATATACGGGAGTGCTATTCCAAGTGTTGTAAATATGGTGTCGATCACAGTGATTTCATTTTTATTCTTTTTGTTTGGAGTATATGTAATGAAGAGATGTAATAATGATATAATTTACAGATTATAATAACCAATAATTGTTATTATATAAAAAATAATAATAATTAGTTTATCACTAGAGCAGGAGCTAAGGTGGCAGTTAAAGTTTCAGTAAATAATGTAAATTTAAAATTTAGGCTATATAGAGATAAAGGTTTATCTCTTAAGCAGTATTTTATTGAAAAGGTAAAGTTTAATCGAGAGAAGTCTAAGACATATGAAGATTTTTATGCCTTAAAAAATATAAATTTAAACTTTTCTGAAGGAGAGAGAGTTGGAATCATTGGCCATAACGGAGCTGGTAAATCAACTTTACTTAAGTCAATAGCTCGGATTTATGTGCCACAAGAAGGGCAAATTCAATTAAGTGGAAGAGTAGTGCCTCTGTTAGAATTGGGGGCTGGTTTCAACCCAGAGTTTACAGGGCGTGAAAATATATATTTAAATGGGGCAATGCTTGGAGTTAATCGTGATGAAATGAGTAAAAAAGAGAAAAGTATCATTGATTTTTCAGAGCTTGAAGAATTTATCGATCTGCCAGTAAAAAACTTCTCATCTGGTATGTATGCGAGGCTTGCATTCACAGTGGCTACGTCTATTCAGCCAGAAATTTTAATTTTAGATGAAATTTTTGCTGGCGGAGATGCCTCATTTTTAGAAAAAGCAAAAAAAAGAATGAATGAGTTAATAGAAGAGGCAAAAATTGTTTTTGTTGTCTCTCATCAATTAGAAATTATAAAATCTATTTGTAATAGAGTGATTGTTTTAGATCATGGTGAAGTATCATTTGATGGCCCAGTAAACAAGGCAATTGATTATTATGAGAGTAAGATATTTAAAAAATAGGTCTTTATTGTGAGCTTAAAAGTTGTTAAACAAAAGTTACGAAGTATAGTTGGCGACGTACTATTTCAGCTTGATAAAGTTGGGTTGAGTAGATTTTTTTATCGACCTCTTCTTAAGAAATTTCCAAATGAACTTCGCTTGATACAAATGTATTTTGAGAGTCATCCACAGAGAATAGCGAAAAAAATTTCGAAAGTTTTTTTAGATATATGTGAAAATGGATTGCAAGCCTCGAGCGACTCTTTTGCTAAAAAAAAATATTTTTTAAGGTTGTGTTTTTACGGTTTAAAAAATAAAAAAATATCTGAAACAATAGTAAATAATATTGAACGATTTCCAGTAAAAAAGATGTATGCAAGTACAGTGTTTGGACTTTTTGATACTAAGTTAG
The DNA here is from genome assembly GCA_937980625.1 of uncultured Bdellovibrionales bacterium. Lineage (GTDB taxonomy): Bacteria > Bdellovibrionota > Bdellovibrionia > Bdellovibrionales > UBA1609 > JAHDIR01. The sequence goes on along the minus strand of CALJPJ010000289.1, from coordinate 2,802 downwards.
TCGATGACTCAACTTTAAGTCATTGTATTCATAAAAATAAATACCTTAATGAAAGCAACTATAAAGTTTGTTTACCTAAAGTCCTTGGAGAAGGTGATACACAGAATTGTTACAATTTAACTATTCCAGATGTTAGTGTTTATCAACTATCTGATGTTCAAGTTATTGGTGGAGCACAAGTTTTAAAAGACAAAACCTTAATAGTGTATGAGCCCGCAGCAGACCCAAAGCATATATCTGTAGCTGGGGCTTGGTTATATGTTAAACAGGTAAGCTCTAAAAAGTCTATAGTTTGTTTTGAGGCAATTAACGAGAGAAATATTGAAGTTGGCGCTTTAATTTATGGTAGAAGCTCTGGTAACTATTTTCACTGGGTTGTTGAGTATATGTCTCGTCTTCATACTTTGGATTTAGATAGTCAATACGATAATGTCCCATTAATAGTTCCTGATTGGCTACATGCACAGTATTATGATGTATTGAGTATCTTGAATTATAAAAATAGACCAATTATTAAATTTAGTAAAAATACAGTACTTAAAGTTGAAAAACTATTTATTCCTAATTATCAGACTAATATAATTGATAATTTGCAGCACCCTAATTGGTTTATATCTGGGGTTTCGGCAGTTCATCTAAAAGAAATGAGAAGTAAAATTTTGAAACACTATAGCCTTACTCAAAGCAATATAAATTCAAAAAATAAAATATATATTTCTCGGAAAAACTTTTTTGATAGAAGTTTAAAAAATGAAAAAAAAGTAGAAAAATTATTTTTGTCAAAGGGTTATAAAATTATACAGCCGGAAAAATTAAGTTTTGAAGAGCAGGTTAGAGCTTTTAATGAAGCAAGTATAATTGTAGGGCCCGGTGGTGCTGCATTTACAAATTTATTGTTTTGTAGCGAAGGAGCCACAGTAGTAAATTTTATTAATGAATATAATAAAGACTTCTGTTTATTTTCTAATATAGCAAATATTGTCGGTGCTAATTATTACCATATGGCAGGTAAAGATATTAAGAGTAAATTTTTGGATAATAAGGATTTGTTAGTCAGTAAATATGGTTACAATTGGAATTCTTATTTTGTGTCAGAGAAAGATATTATTCATGAATTTAGAAAAATTGATAAAAGTTTTTTATTGTGATAATTGTTTGTAAACATTAGTTCTAGGGTATTATATGGAAAATAAAATTCATTCAACTGTTATTATAGAAGGTGATGTGACATTTGGTAAAGGTAATGAAGTTTTGCCTTATACCATATTAAAAGGCCCACTAGAAATTGGTGATAATAATATTATAGGGCCACATGTTGTAGTTGGATCTTCTCCTGGTGATACAAGGAGATTAAAGTTTGATTCCTATAAAGCAAAAATTAAAATTGGTAATAATAATATAATTAGAGAATTTACAGCTATTCAAAAGCCTGTTGATACAAAAGAAACATCTTTAGCTAATAATACTTATATAATGCAGGGAGTGCATATTCCCCATGATGTTATTTTGGAAGAGGGGGTTGTTCTTACAGCAAATGTATCATTAGCTGGTATTACAAGAGTTATGGAGTATGCGAATATTGGCATGGGAGCGACAATACACCAGTATAGTGTTATTGGCCCTTATTCCATAGTAGCAACCGGTGCAGCTGTAATTAAAAACGTTAAACCATTTTCTCGCTATATTCCTGGTAAGCCAATATCAGTTAACTCATATGCAATAAAAAAATATGATTTGCTTGATTATACTGATGAGATAACTAAGTACGTAATTGAAGATGTTAGCCCTACCTCGGATGAAATTGGTAAAGTAATTAAGAAGTATGAGCGACTTCATGGAGAGTCAGGACGAAGGCAATACTAAAAGTTCAGCTTTAGATTAAAATGTTTTAGTCAATTAAGCTTCCATTGCAGTCATTAGCTTAAAGCACTTTTAACGCAAAGCCCCAGTTAATGCTCTTTTCTAGCTCTAGAAGAATTAGCTTTTATATATTGTTTTTAAAGCTATTATTATTTATCTTGTGCTTCATTAATTATTGAGTAGCGAGGTCTATATGAAAGTTTTAATTTTTGGTGTTACAGGAAATTGTGGAACCTATTGTGCAAATTATTATTTGCAAAAGAATTGGACTGTCTATGGTGTTGGAAGGTCGCAGTCTCGTATTACTCACCCCAACTTTAATTTTGTTAAAGGTGATATTTGTGATAGTGGGCTATATGATAAAGTTCCTGTTGATGTAGATTTAGTTATTAATTTTGCTGGAGTTCAGCCAAGTATCTTACCCACATCTGAAACGACCAACTTAGAAGCAACTTTACAAAGTTATATGGATGTTAATATTAATGGTGTGTTCAAAGTTTTAGAATTTGTTAGAAAAAATGAAATTTCAACATATATTTACTCAACCACACATCGTGACTATGAAAATCATTGGCAGGAAGGTCTTTTACTAAAAAACGATCTTCCACCGGCTATCAATTATCTTGGTGATCATGTTATGTATGCAATCACTAAGACTGCGGCAAAAATGATTGGAGATTATTTTGGTACAGCATTTAAAACACGTGTATTCAATCTTAGACTTCCAATGATTTTCCTGGTCCCGGAATCTCCATTATACTTAAAGCATGGTGAGCCAACGGTTATGCCTTTTTTACAAGTTATTAAGGACGCTATGGAGGGTAAAACAATGCAAATTTGGGGTGACCCAAAAATGACGAGAGATTATGTCCATATTGATAACCTAGTTGCTCTTATTGAGCTTTGTTATAAAAGTGACTTAAAAGGTGGAACATTTAATGT
>CALJPJ010000288.1 GCA_937980625.1 uncultured Bdellovibrionales bacterium | reverse complement strand
ATAAAGAGTTTTTTGTAATAACACTATAGCCAATTCCTAAGTTGTAATCTGCATAAGCATTTGTTGATAAGATCAATAAAATTAAGACGACCCACTTATTCATCTGTACAACCTTCCAAAGTTAAAAGATCTGACACTTCTTTTTTTAATACCTCACAAACTTCAGTACTAATTTTTTTTCCTTTAAAAATTACAGTTAATAAATCATTAAAGTTAATTCTTTTGGAGCCATAACTCTCTTGCACAACCTTCTCTAAGTCGCTAAGGGACTCAATAATCAACTTATAAAAATACTCTTGTTTAGTTAAACTGTTAGGCTTTTCAGGAAACTCCATTTTCGTGGCAATTATATTAAATAGTGATGAAATTTGCCCCGCCATTCGATAACTTAGGTTCAACAACCTAGAAAGGCTAGAAGACATTGCTCGATACTGAGAACTAGTACTTCGCAGAGCTGGGTTTTTAATAATATTTATTAACTCTTGCAACTCTGTAGCTGAAGGAAGAGGCTCTACCAAACTACTTCCCACAATACGACTAAAATCTCTCCCACTTTCATAATTTAAAGACGCATAAAAAAAGTTCGCAGAATTTGAGAAAATATAGCCTGCAAAATCGGCCAAACCTTCATCAACAGCCCTGAGCCATAAATGATTATACTCTACTAATTCTGCTTTTTTCTCACCATAAACTATAGCCATTTCTTCTCTAGCAAATCTTCCGGTAGTAGATCCATGATCTAAACTAATCATTTGATTAGCTCTCTTGTACTGTTTTTCAGAAATTGATTTCATAACTTGATTAAAAAATACTCCATGATTCTCTTCATGAGCTACTATCCCTGAATTTAAATTTGCCGGAACATTATATGGATCAAAAGGTACATAAAACGTGGAAACTTCAAAAGGAGCATGTAGAGCGTTATTTTTACTATTTTCACTATCGATTGCGTCAACAACTACTTTCTTTGGCCAAGGTGAGTAAGATAACAAACCTAATTTATTGTGAAAGTTATAATAACGCTCATAAATATAATAAGTAGAAATTGATTTTAAGCTCGATAAATCTTGTGACATATATAAATCACTTGATGTTTTTATTAAGTTTAATTTTACTGGATTTTCATAATCTAAATTTAAGGTTGAATGTAGCTTATAAAAAAACTTTGCCACAAAACTGTTTAGCTCTCTAGGTTTTTTTAAGGAATGAATATATTTTTCATTGAGTTCATATTTTTGCAGACTAAAATTATACTCAACAACTAAACTTTTAAAGTTATCATCATCAGCACCATTTTTATGTTCACACGAACTATTAATAATAACCATTAACGTGACTAAAATTAATACTGAAACACTTTTCACCGTTAAGCCTTATGAGATCTAAATTATTGTTTTAACTATCTTTACACTTATTGACGCTATATGTCAATGTTTTGAAAATTTTACACGTTCGCAAAAAGCACATAAAGTATGTCAAACTACTCACCCAGAGTATGTAAAATAATAAATAATTACAAGGATTTGTAAATGAAATTTGTTGCACTCTTAACTCTTGCTCTTTTCAACTTGCAATGTTCATCAATAGATAAAAACATAACAAAAATACACTCAACTCCATCTGTACTTCAAGGGCTTACCAATGAAAAATCAACCCAAATTACAGTTTTACGAAATATAAAACAAAGCCACACCTATAAAATTAAACCTGAAGTACAAACCGTAGTTAAGACCAAAAGTTATGGTTCTAACCCTTGGGTTGTAGATCACATTAAATTAACACAACTCAAGGTTAATACTAATTATGAACTAACAATCTTAGATCAAAAAAATGAAATTGTTTCTCAAAAAAAATTTAAAGCTCTTGATACTAAAAAAACTAATTTTAAAATTTCAATTGCATCTTGTATGGACGACAGATTTATAAAAGAACAAAAGATAATGTGGAAAAGTTTTATTGAGCAAAAATCAGATTTACATTTCTTTATAGGCGACAATGTTTACGGAGATAAAAATGTCCTTCAAAAAGGTATGGCTCAACCGCATGAGCTTTGGCAACGATATGTAGACACAAGGCAAACACTTGATATTTATCAAGCTAAACAATTAACCCCAACTTTAGCTACTTGGGACGACCACGATTATGGAAATAACGGCGGTGGAATTAATTATCCTCATAAAAAAGAAAGTCAAAAAATATTTAATTCTTTTTTTGCTCAAGAGCCAATTAACAATAAAGCTTATAAACAAGGCCCTGGTGTTTCGTTTTCTTTTAGATCAGGAGGACAAAACTTTTACTTTTTAGATAACCGAAGCTTTCGAACGAACTCCAAGGCCAAGGTTGACTTCCATTGGGGCCCAGAACAACAAAATTGGCTACTTAAACAACTCAATGACGACAAAAGATTTTCATGGCTAATAAGTGGCAACCAATTTTTTGGTGCTTACCAACAATTTGAATCCTTTGAGAAAAACCACCCAAATAACTTTAAAAAATTTATGACCCAAATTAAATCTCTCAAAACTAAGGTTGGATTTATATCTGGCGACAGACACCTTTTTGAGGTTATGGAAATAAAACAACCCGATTTAAATTATAGCACTATTGAACTCACTACTAGTGGAATACATGCTAAGGTTTACCCTAGTTCATGGGGTAAAAATCCAAATCCAAGACAGCTACATGGTACAGCTGAAAAATTAAACTTTGCGACATTAGAGCTTAAAACCATTCCTGGCGGAACCAATATCAAAATCCTAGGTTTTGGACCAAATAGCGAAGTCTTTTATCGCTTAAATAAAACGATTAAATAGCTCACAACTCTTTAACTGTGTGACTGCAATAATTTTTGTTTGCGTCAATATATACTCCACACCCATTTAAGGTGTTAATACACCAGACCTTCAGTATTTTTTAGTGACACTCCAATTGAATTATTTTATTTTTCTTATATGGAAAATTTATATTTAAACAAATTTGAAAACGAACTAAAAACCCTTGTCTCATCAAAGTCTGGTCGCAGACTCTTTTTACAAATGACCCCTTTATTGCTGGTCTCTTGCGCAACTACAGAGCAAACGCGATATCGAGAAGGGGATAATAGTGGACAAGCTGCCAGTTTGAACCCAGCCCAAGAGCAAGCAATGACTGCCAAAGTTTTACCCAAGATGAAGCAAGATTACCCAGCCGTACAAAGCTCTGGAATGCAAAGGTATATAAATAACATTGGCCAAAATATTGTGCGCGCTAGTAATCTCCAACAAAACCCATACACATATAATTTTACTGTAGTCGACACTGCCTCAGTCAATGCCTTTGCTTTACCAGCAGGCACTGTATTTATAACAGCACCTCTACTTGCAATGGCTGAATCAGAGGCCGAGCTAGCCGGAGTAATTGGCCATGAAATTGGTCATATCCAAGCCAGACACACTGCCGAAAGAATGTTTGTCCAGCAAAAATCAAAAAATAAAAACCTCTTATGGGCCGTTGGTGGCGCAGCAATTGGTGGGCTCTTAGGAGCCGGAATCGGACGACTTGCATGCAGTAAACAAGATAGAGAGTGCCTTAAAAGAGCCGCAACTTATGGGGCTATGGCTGGAGCTGGTGGAACTTTACTAATTACTAAATATAAGTTTATGGCTAACTCACGGGAAGACGAAATGGAAGCTGATAGAATTGGCTTCAGAACATCTCACAAAGCCGGTTATCACAAAGATCACATTGGACGTTTTTATAACAAATTATTAGTTATGGAAAAACAGCGTAAAGCTGGCGGCTCAAAAAATATTCTTGCAGGTTTTGCTGATGCTATGAGCACACACCCCCCTAGCCAAGAAAGAGTGAACCAAATGAATACCATGGCTAGAGAGGTTCAAGGAGCAGGTAAGGTTTCATCTACGGCTTTTACACAGTATAAATCTGTGTGTAAAAAAGTTGCAGCTAGAGCTCAAGAGCGAGCTAAAGTAAAAGCTCGTACTCAATAATTTTATCTTTGTAACTTTTTACTTATCACCTTAAAATATTTCTGATTTAAGTATAAACAACTTATAAAAGTTGATCCCTCACCTTCCAGTGGGGGACGCTGCAAAATAAATTTTAACTAATGTGTATAGCTTGAGCCTCATGCCTACGGCATATCTCAAGCAAAGAAGTTGATGATAAAAATTGATTCCGCATCGTCCAATGGGGACGCTGCAAAATAAATTTTAACTAATGTATATAGCTTGAGCCTCATGCCTACGGCATATCTCAAGCAAAGGTTATGAAAATGTTTTATATTTTATGTGGTACTAATCGACCGGGCTCTCGCTCTCTTGAAATTTGTAACTTGGTAAAACCACTTTATGAAAAAAACTTTAAAAATGTTGAAATTATTAACCTCGAAAACTTGGAGTTAAATAAACTAACCAATGAAAGTTATGGCGAAGGGCACAAACCAGCTGCAGTTACTGATGCCATCAATAAACTCAATAAAGCTGAAGGACTTCTTGTTGTCTGCCCTGAGTACAACGGGTCCATGCCTGGAGCTTTAAAATACTTTATAGATTTTTGGAGCTACCCAAAAACTTTTGAGTATCGCCCTGTTGGGTTCATAGGCCTAGGTGGTGCTTTTGGTGGGCTTAGACCAGTTGAGCATTTACAACAGGTATTTGGTTATCGAAACGCATTTATGCTCCCAAATAGAGTATTTATTCAAAATGTATGGAACATTCTTAAAAATGGTAAAATTATAGACGAAACAACTAATAAACTAATCCATGAACAAGCTGATAAATTTTATAAATTTGTTTGCGGACTCAACCAACAAAAACTTTCAGCAAATACATTTGAGGATTAATTATGAAAAAAAACATCAATAATATTTTATTATCTGCTAGTTTGTTTATCCCCTTAAATGTGCAAACAGATTGGCAGGTATTAAGTTATAGTAAATTACCTTCCCACAAAGTTGCCTTTAAACAATCAGGTTTAAATATATCTGTAAATAAGTCTGCAGGCCCTTTAGTTTATCCCCTTAAAAACCAAACATCGGTCAAAAAAGTTCATGTTAAAGGGACCATAAAAAAGAAAATAAAATTTAATGGAAAACAAGGTACAAAAAACAATGATGACTTTGCCTTGCGTATCGGCCTTGTTGTTAAAGGAACTCAAACTCTTAACTTTGCTAAACGCCTTATTGCCCCAGACTGGGTAAAGTCATTGTTTGCACTGGCTCCTAAAGGCACTGGTGTTGATCATATTTATTTTTTCAATGCAGCCCAACAGCCTGAACTTCAAGGCAAAACTCGCAACCACCCACTAAGCAAACTCATAAAAGAAAACAACCAATGGCTTTTAAAGTTTGACGAAAATGGTGTTGCTAATTTTGATTTTTCAACCCACCTGACTAACCCTAAAAAAACATTAGCCATTTGGATATCTGTTGATGGCGACGATACAAAGTCTAATTTTGAAACACTTATAACCGAATTAAAAATTAACTAACGGAGTTATTTATGAAATTATTAGTATTACTTGTTACATCTTTCTTTTTAACCTTTGCAGCTCACGCTGATAGCCCAAAAGCCACAAAAAGTATTAAAGCTAAAACCAAAAAAATTGTTAGCCCCAAGGTAAAGATTAAAACTAGTGTGGGATCAATGACTGTAGAACTATATCCTGACAAAGCTCCCATTACAGTTAAAAACTTTCTCAGCTATGTAAAATCAGATTTTTATAAAAACACTTTATTTCATAGAATTATTAATAATTTTATGATCCAAGGTGGTGGATTTACCCTAAACAAAATGGGCAAGCCTGATTTAAAACAAACAAAAGCAGCCATAAAAAATGAAGGAAAAACTAATCTTCTTAAAAATGAACGTGGTACCATTGCCATGGCTCGTACAAGTGCGCCACATAGTGCCACTTCACAGTTTTTTATTAATCATAAAAATAATAAATTTTTAGATTCTAGCTCTAGTAAATGGGGCTATACTGTTTTTGGCAAACTCACTGAAGGTGAAGATATTCTGGATAAGATTGCCACGGTTAAAACTAAATCAGATGATGCGCCTATGAAAAATATAATTATTGAATCAATCGAGCTCATTAAATAACTCGTCATACCAATTCCACTAAGTAACTCCCAGAATTCAAAGTCTGTTTAAGTCTTAATGTGCTCAAACAGCTCCCTTTGGAAGAACTGCGCGCATTATGACTTAAACAGACTTTGAATTCTGGGAGTTACTTAGTGGAATTGGTATCAGTAGTAATATATGATGATTTTATTAAATAATTTTTAACTAATGTATATAGCCCTGAGCCTCATGCCTACGGCATATCTCAAGTTAAAAGTTAATGATAAAAATTGATTCCGCATCGTCCAATGGGGACGCTGCAAAATAAATTTTAACTAATGTATATAGCTTGAGCCTCATGCCTACGGCATATCTCAAGCAAAGGAGAAAAAAATGTTTAAAATTACTTTACTTACAATTGCATTACTTTTTAGTGCTCAAGGTTATGCTTGCCCTACTTATGATTTTCGCAACTTAGAGTGCACAGATCTTTTTGACGGCCAGAGAGAAACTTTTATTATTGATCATCAAAAAGTTGTTAAATTGCCAAATAATCAATACCAGGTTACTACTACTGCCTATGGTGAAACAGAGGTGTTTAATATCCCTGTAGCTCAAACTGATGAAGACGGGATTCACTCAGCAATTTCATGTATTGGAACTACCATCCAAGTTAGAGAAAGCGTTAACAATTTACTTGCTATTAGTAATTTAGTGGCACGAGCCAATGGCCTTTCAATGACAGGGGAATCTTTATCAATAACTTATGATAACTGTACTCCAAATGGAAACTGTACTAATCCTCGTATTGAAAAAGTTCGCACAGATATGCACTGCACGGTAAAGTAAAAATATAAAAGGCTAATGAAACTCATTAGCCTTTTTACTACTCAATTTATTTGCATAAAAAAAAGCTCATGAGTCTCATGAGCTTTTTTTATTAAATCAAAATATAATTATTTACTACCAAGAAGCTTTTGTAACCCCTGGTAACTGACCAGATGAAGCAAGCTCTCTAAAAGCAATACGAGATAAAGCAAATTTTCTGTAAACACCACGTGGACGGCCTGTTACACGACAACGACTTACAACACGACAAGGAGATCCGTCTCTTTTCATTTTTTGAAGCTTAATTCTAGCGTCCCATCTTTCTTCTTCTGATAAGCTCATATTTACTGCAGCTGCTCTTAATTCAGCTCTTTTTGGACCTTGCTTTTTAGCCATTTCCATTCGACGTAAATTTTTGTTAATTGCACTTTTCTTGGCCATGTTTTATATCCTTTTATATACGGTATTTTATCTAAATGGTTGTCCTGCAAAATACTCTAAATAGCAAGAGGGCTCAAGAAAAATATTGCCGAGCATAATTTTTTACCAATATAGGGGAATTCACCATAAATGTTTAATTTCATTGAAAAATCTCTAAATTCCGCACAGGCTAAGGCCGCTTTAACTACTAAAGGGCCCGTATTAATTTTAGCTGGAGCTGGCTCTGGCAAGACCCGAGTGCTTACTTATCGCATGGCCCACATCATTACACAAGGCGATGCTGCCCCTCACGAGATCCTAGCTGTAACCTTTACTAATAAGGCCGCTAGAGAGATGAAGGACCGAATTTTGAGCTTACTCAGCAAGTTCGATATACCTGTTTATGAAGACCTATGGGTTAGTACATTTCACTCTATCTGTGTCAAAATCCTCAAAAGTCATATTGATTACCTTGGTTATAATACTGGCTTCACTATCTATGACGATGGCGACCAGCTTTCTACGATTAAAAAAATTCTTAGATTTTTAAACATTAACGATAAAATTTATCCTGCTAAAAGTTTTAAGTCTAAAATCAATCAAGCCAAAATGTTAGCTCTTAGTCCAAAAGATGTATCTGAAAATTTTAGCTCTTTAATGGATGAGCAAAGCCTATTGGTTTACAAAACCTATGAAAATGAAATGCGTAAAAATAATGCCTTGGACTTTAACGACTTACTTTTAAAAACCTACTACTTATTTAAAGATCACCCACAAGTTTTAGAGCATTATCAAAGCAAGTTTAAATTTATTATGGTGGATGAGTACCAAGACACCAACAAAGTTCAATATCTTTTAGTTAAAATGCTCTGTGATGCTCATAAAAATATTTGTGTCGTAGGCGATGAAGACCAGTCTATTTATAGCTGGCGTGGAGCAGACATATCTAATATTTTAAACTTTGAAAAAGACTTTATAAATGCTCAAACTTTTAAACTCGAGCAAAACTATAGGTCCACCAAAAATATTGTATCCGCTGCTTCAGCAATAATCCAAAACAATACTCAAAGAAAAGATAAGGTTTTATTTTCTGAAAACGGTGATGGCTCACTGATTGTTGTAAAAGAAGAAATGAATGAATACGAAGAAGCTAAGTATGTGATTAAAGAAATCTCTAATCTTCATGATAATCAAGGTTACAACTACAATGATTTTGCTATTTTTTATCGAACAAATGCCCAATCTCGAGTACTGGAAGAGCAGCTAAGAACCAATAATATCCCCTATAAACTTATCGGGGGTATGCGCTTCTATGACCGACTTGAAATCAAGGATATTATTAGCTATTTAAAGGTTATTCTTAACCCTAAAGATGACAACGCTATTAAAAGGATTATTAATGTTCCTGCTAGGGGCATAGGCAAAACCTCTTTAACTAAACTTGAAGATATTTCTTTACAGCAAAACATATCATTGCTCGATGCTTGCGTATGGGCTGCTGAAAATAAGGCCGTTCACTCAGGAACAGCTAAAAAATTATTAAGTTTCCATAAACTTATGCAAGAAATTAATGCCGAAAGCTCTCAACTCAGCCTGGCTGAACTGTACAGAAGTATTTTAGATAAAACTCAATACGTCACTAAATTAAAAATAGAAAACACGAATGAGTCACAGGCAAGAATTGATAACTTAGAAGAGCTCAATAACGCTTTAGTGCAATTTGAGAATGAACGCGGGGAAGATGCAACGCTACAAAATTACCTAGAAGAAATGGCATTAATTTCAGATCTTGATAAAGCAGACGCCAACGCAAATGCCGTTACTTTAATGACTTTACATATATCAAAAGGCCTTGAGTTTCCTAATGTATTTATTGTGGGCCTAGAGGAAGGTTTATTTCCAAGCTTCCAAAGCATGGAGGCCTCCGAACCTGAAAAAATGGAAGAAGAAAGGCGCCTCGCCTATGTGGGTATGACCAGAGCCAAAGAAAACCTATATTTAACTTATGCCAAACAACGAAAAATTTGGGGACAAGAAAAACACTTTTTACCTAGCCCATTTATAAAAGAAATTCCCGAAAAGTATACAGAATTTAAAGGAAGCTTTAGGCGCCCTAGCTTTGTTGACCGTTACAAGGGGCAAAGTAACAAGTCAAATTCTATGGATTTTGACTCTATGCCAAGCTATGACGAAGAGAGAGTGTATGACCCAGATAACCTTAGTGGGTTTTCAAAGGGCATGAAGGTGAAGCACCCTACGTTTGGTATTGGCGCCATTTTTAAAGTCGAAGGAAGTGGTGAAACACAAAAAGTCAGTGTTATGTTTAATGACAGGAACACTCGCAAGTTTGTAGTTAAGTACGCAAGACTGGAAATTTTATAATGAAGAAATCAAAAATAAATTTTTTTGATTACAAACCCATAATAAAAACGACCGCCGAAAACTGGCATGACTGGAAGTGGCAAATAAAAAACTCACTTAAATCTGAAAATGATTTTAGTCAATATTTTCAACTGAGCAAAAAAGAGCTTAACGGCTTTCACATTTCAAAAAATAAATTTAAAATTCAAACCACTCCCTATTATGCCAGTCTTGCTCAAGCAGATATCCCTTCTGACCCGATTCGCCTAACATTTATGCCAAATGAAGCTGAGGGCAATGATGGCTTACAGCAACAACTTGACCCTTTAGGAGAAAAAAAAAACAATCCAACACCAAGAATTATTCATCGTTACCCAGACCGAGCTTTATTTTTAGTCACAGATACTTGTAGCCTATATTGCCGCTACTGCACACGAAAGCATTTTACAGCCACTGACCAAGCAAGTGTTAACAAGCATGATTACAATGAAGCTCTAAATTATTTAAAAAAAACTAGCTCGATTAAAGAAGTAATTTTATCTGGTGGAGACCCTCTAACTTTATCTAATGCTAAGTTAGAAAAAATTATTCATGATTTGTACCAAATACCAAGCATTGAAATAATACGAATTGGCAGTAGAATCCCTGCAACCCTACCGATGCGTATTGATAATGAGTTAATAAATATTTTTAAAAAGTATAAACCCATTTATTTTATGTCACACTTTAATCACCCCAACGAAATAACCTCTTATGCTGCAGAAAAACTAGAGCTTTTAGTTGATAATGGTGTCCCCGTTTTTAACCAAATGGTTTTGTTAAACGGTGTTAATAACCACCCGGCTATTATTTATGCTCTATCAAGGCGATTACTTTATTTAAGAGTAAAACCTTACTATATGTTTCAGTGTGACCCTTCAAGAGGCAGTGATCACTTTAGAACCCCCGTTGAAGAGTCGCAAAACATTCAAAAAGAGCTTTGGGGCAAGGCCTCAGGACTTGCCATGCCCAACCTATGTTTAGATATTCCGTCTGGCGGAGGAAAGGCAGGGTTTACACCTAACTTTATAACTAAAATTGAAGGCAATAATTACCACTTTAAAGGCTGGGACGGTGTTACAGAGGTTTATAAAAGTCCAACTAATGAAAGTTCTAAGACGCCAATAATGTATAAAAATTATTCCCTAGAATGGATGAAGATAAAATTTAAAAATAAAATTTACCACCAAAGTTCAATTGATTAATAAATACAGTTTTTCTTGAACTCAGTGCTGCCTCAGCCTCTTGGTTAAAGTTTATATTCAAAGAGATATTACTTTTGACAAAAAGCCTCGACTCTAAAGCCCAAATTACACCATAATACTCATTTTTTTGCTTTGTCGTCTTAAAGTTTGGCGAAAGTGAGGTGACAAAATAAAAAGGTAAATTACTAAGCCCAATAAAATTTACTACTCCTTTTAGGGCTAAAAAATTAATATTTAAACTTATAGATTGGTCTGGTTGTTCAGTCTCTAAATTTACTCCTAAAATTCCAAAATTCTCATCTACTGATTTTAAAAGTTTAGATCTTTTAGAGTCAAATACACTATAAGTTAAACCAAACTCAAATAATTCAAATATTTGGTAAGCATAACTAAAAGAGAGGTGCGAAACATCTTGTAGTGGATTTGCACTATCAAAACCTGCACTTAAGCCAATATGATGATGTTTTTCTGGCAACACGGAGTCTGTTTTAACCATTAAATCGCCATAGGTAAATATTACATCATTGTTTATTTCGTTTTCAGATATATTTTTAGAAAATCCAGCCTTAGAGAATAATAGTCCTAAAATTAAAACAAAAATCTGTAATTTCACATGCCCCCCCCATTTAAATTAAACTGTAAACTAAGTTAGTTTGGCATATTTATTGCTCATTCGTCTATATATCTTTTCAAAATTAGGGTTTCTTATGAATTTTTATTTTATAATAATAATATCTATTTTACTAATTAGTTGTAGCGGTGAAGAACCTGTTATTAAATATAATGGTGTCTCTGCACAATCTGCAATTCAATTATTTGCCCAAGCAACAACAGATAAAGAATACGAATCTATTCTCAATAAGGTGGAAAACAACCCACAGTTTGGCTTTAACTGGAATAAGTTTTGGCTAGGCTTAAACCGTAATAGTGTATTTGAAAAAAAAATAAATCCAAATTTAATTTCTAGAACTGTTTACTTAATAAACAAAAACTGTTCAAAAAACTCTTTTGATTCATTTGCTGTAGCCATATTTAATTATCCTAAATTTCATAATTTAATTTTTAATGAAAACCCAACTTGCAAACAGAATATAAAGCCTGAAACTTTAGGTATGTATACGCAGTTTTATCTAAAAAAAGTATTTATTGAAAATAAAAAAAATGAATTTGTCGAAAACCTGCCATTTGTAATCAAAGACTACAGAAATGAAAAATTAAATAATATTGCAGAACAAGAGCTAGCAACTCTTTCTGAAAGACATATAGTACAAGTGTTAAGGACCTTAAGTAAAAATGAAAACTATAAAATGAGCGTGTCAAAATTTATAAAAAGGATAACTTTAAAAGGTAAGAATAAAGATCGATATACAAGTTTATTATTAGGTGAAATTATAAGCTCTAATGAATTATTAATTGAATATATAAGTTTACTAAGCATCAACTCTGTCAGTCAAATTTTAAGAAGCAATAAACTTACAGACCCTACTTTGTCTAGATTAACAAACACAGACTGGATGAATAAAGTTGAAATACTCATCAAAAACCATAATGACAAATTGCTTCGGCTAAATAGTAAAGAACAGTTAATTGATTCATACTTAGACTTTGAATCTCTAAACCATTTGATATCAGATTTAGATAAAAAATTAAACCTACATGAACAGTTAAAACTCCAAGAAAGTCTATTAAAGCCATTTTCTAAAAAACTACAAAGCATACCAAATGTTGAGAGTTTTTTTGATTACTTCGCTCCAACACAAGAGTTAGTGTGGCTAGCATTTTCAAGTACTAATAGTATTTATAGTAAAAACTTTTGGCAAAGTTTAAAAGGAACTTTAATTGAAAATAAAAATGATTTTAGCAAAGCTGTCAGTCTGCGCAACTCAATTTATTTATCCGAAAACTTAAATGTGAAACATCAAATTATTAAACAGTATTGTAACTTTTTAAATGAAAACAATATCAAGACGTTAGAAATAAATTTAAATAAAATTAGCTTAGAAAGTTTAAATTATATCGGTTGCGTTGAAATTTCTGATATTGGAACCGATTTGAAGGTAAATCTTAGCACCCCTAAAGATCATAGCTCATCAATAAGTAACGTACTGATAACTAGTGGAGCTTCAATTAATATTAAAGCAAACTCTTTTGAATACGGTGTATTTGATTTATCATCAAACTATTTACATAATGACTTACCTATTGAGCAAAGCCCTGAAGAGTTAAACTCTTATTCCATACCTGTTGAGTTGGGTATTAGGCTAAATAATGACATTAAAGACAATAGCGGAGCGAGTAGTTCTGTTTCACTTTTAAAGGGAGAGCACTTTTTTGTTTACCATTATATTATTAAAGAAGCCCAACAAGGTTTTAAATCACAAAAAATACCCCTAGAAGGAATTAATGGTGGTAACTTTAATTTAACTACAAATGTTAAAGATCAAAAAAAATCAATAAGTGTAATTTCTTTTGGAGGCTTAGGGCAAAAAGGCGCGCCACAGACATTGGGTGGACAAAGTTATACCTCGGAGTATGATAAATCAAATTTTTCAAATGCAATTGATCACTATAATTTTAATAACAATTATAAAAATGGGGATCAAAGCTTTAAATTTTATCATTACAATTTGGGCTTACAGCTCTTAAATACACTTTTTTCTAATGCTGAAAAAGGCCATCAAGGAATAAATGTTTTAGGCTTTAGTGATGCCATACATTATGCAACTATTAATAGCGACAAAATAACAAAAGACCAAAAATACAACTATGACATAGCTTACGCTTACTTCAAAAAACAAAACTGTGAAGACTTAAGTGAGGTGGAATGTAAAGATCAATTAAAAATGAATGCTATTAGACAATTAGGTCAATTAGTAAAAATAAATAAAGATGCTCCTTTAACTAGAGAATTTGATCAAATAGCAAATAGTAAATATAAAACAAAACAAGGCTCACTAGGAGCCATTAATAATGATGGAGAGCAAGGACTTCCAGGTAGAATACTAATTGACGGAGAACAACAATAATGAAAATACTAATTTTTTCTATACTTATATTTTTTATATTTGGTTTTAATAAAAGCTCAAGTGTCATAGTTGCGCCACCAACTAATAATTATTTTGACTTAATTAATTATAGAGAGGCAGTAACGCTAAACTTTACAGAGGTAACACACTTAACAGAAAACACCTTTATTGAAGCTGATGAAGTTATTTTATCTGCTGATCTAATTACTAATGGCTATAAACTAAAAGTCATTACTCAAAGATTAACCATACGTAATAGTGCAAAAATTATTGCGTTTGATAGGCCTCAACTGGCACAAAAATTTGTTCCTGATGTTGGTAGAACAGGAGGCAAAGGTGCTAACGCTGGCGGCAGAAGCAATACACCTGGCGGCACAGGCAAACAAGGGGCAGAGGGAAAGCCTGGTAAAAACGGTGAAGACGGCATGAAAAAACCAGGTGAAATATTTATTTTTGCAGCGAACTTAAATGGTAACTTATATATAGATGGAGAGGGACAAACTGGCGGAAAAGGTGGTGTTGGCGGAAAGGGCGGCAAAGGTGGCCCTGGGGGGCGTGGAAGTAAAGCAAACACAAAATGTGGTCGCGCTGACACTTGGGCTGGCCACGGTGGAACAGGCGGTATAGGCGGCAAAGGAGGCAAAGGTGGAATGGGTGGCATCGGTGGGGCTCCAGTGCCAATTGTTTTTATTGAAGGCATTGTTAATCAATCTACTAAAACATTAATTTCAAAACCTGGCAGGCCTGGTGAACCTGGTGAAGGTGGTCAACCAGGCGACCCTGGAAATGGCGGGCCAGGGGGCAAGGGAGATTCGCAAAACTGTGGCTACAAACAAGATGACACCCCTAGTGGTTATGGCGGCTATAAAGGTGTTGCAGGTCTACCTGGTGAAGTAGGTGCAAACCAAAAGCGTGTCGTTAAAAAGGTTACCATAGATGAAAACCTAATTAGAAAACTACCTAGCCATGTTGTTAACTATGTTAGTTTAGGTCAAAAGGCAAAATCTGTAAGTATAACAACAGAAGTAAAAAAAATAAAAGAAGATAGTGATGGCAATCAAATAGAAGTTACCGAGCTTCTAACAGAAAACTATATAGAATTTAAAACACAAGAAATTAATAAAAATGGCAAACTGGGTCATCAAAATGACATTGAACCATCAGAGGCCGGAGATATTCAAACACAACAAATAAAAACTGTAACGTTTGATAAAAGTTCAGAAAAATTCCTCGACTGTCAGTCTAGTAACAAAGGAATTCTTAACTGCAATCTTAAAAACTTAGAGATATTTAGACAAAAAATAACTCAACCATGGTTTTACTTTCATTGGACTAGAACTTTTGAGTATCTATTAATTGATAGCTTACATATTTTAAATGAAAATATTTCTGAATACACAAATATTACAAGCGATGATCTTCTTGATATTTTAGAATCATCAAATAATCGTGACTTATCAGACATAATTACAATTTGGGAAGATGAATTTCTAAAGCCCTTAATTCTCTCAGAGCACTCAAAATATATAGATCACTCTATCATATTAAGTGCTAATAAATTAATTGATATATTAAAGACTTTCAGCAAAAAAACTGAGCGTATTGATACTCAAAATTTAAGTAAAAGAATTAGTAAATTATTAAAACAAACAAAACAAAAAAGAACAAACTTATTGCTCCAGGCAATAGATGCTTGCACTAATTACAATAATGCCAAGTCACAAATTAATGAATTTTTATGGATTGTAACTAATTATTATTCTATCCCTGTGTGTGAAGGAGAAACTAATAATTTACTAGCTAATAGCGACCCTTTTGCAGAGGTTGTATTACTTTCTGAGTTTAACTCTTCAGTTCCAGCTATACTGCAGAATAAATTAATAAATAAGACAGTATCAAATTACTTCTACACCCCTTACTTAAGCAATACCCTCCACGCCTTTGAATTTGAAAGCGAAAGTGAAACAAAGACAAAAAATTTAGAAATAGCTAACATTGAAGACCTCCTAACTGAAGGGTTATTACTCGTTAACAAAAATAAAATAGTAACATCATACGGCGTGGTTAGAAAGATACATACTAAAAGTGAGCTCTTAAAAAAATTAAATTTTCTGGTCGACTCAGTAAAAACAACAGGGGTTAAATAATGAATAATTTATTTTTAATAATACTTATAATTATATTACCTTTCTTCGCCTACTCTGATTCAAGTGATAATTATGGTGATTCAAAAACAGTAAGAACATATAAAGAGTTTAATGATGCTTTAGAAAATGAGTTAAATACACTAAAAGCAACTTACTACAACGACCTAATTAAAAGATATAAAAACGAATTAGAGATATATTATTTAAAAAAAATAATGGATCAAACAGCTGTCGTAATAAAACTCAAACAAGAGGCTGAAAAAATTTTAAAAAACACAAGCGAAGATTTACAACAAATAATACAGCTTAATAGAAAAAAGGTTTCAAGCCTTAATGCTTCAAACAATACCTTAGCAGAAAGCATTAGCTACAACTCAAAAAGTAATATCGTAAAGTTAAATGCTATTAAAGCTGATCTTAATTTATTAAGATCTCAAATTTCTGAAACTTGCATGGGGGATAGAGTTGAATATGTAGCTAGCTTATATCAGCCTAACCTTATATACGACAGTGATATAAAAAAATTATTTCAGTTTAAAATTCCTGATGAACATGATGAGTTTTTACAGTATTTTTATTATATAACTGGGCCAATTTTTAGAGGTGGTAATTTAAAACGACTCCGCAAGCAAATTAGAAGAAGGCATCGACTATCGAACAATATATTTAATATAAAAGCACAAAAAATTAATC
>CALJPJ010000287.1 GCA_937980625.1 uncultured Bdellovibrionales bacterium | reverse complement strand
TACCAAACTCCCCTTATGGTTTTTAGACCTTGAACACTCATTACCTATGAAAAATGCTAATCTTACTTACTCTTACTTGTTTTTATCTAAAACTATTAATCCGAATACCAATAAATTTACTGGACGAGTTATTGGTGATCAACAAAAAGAAAAAGGTAAAACTAAACAAGCTTTCTGCCGAGGAGAGGAGCGTGAATTTTTAGCTTGGTTGAAAAAAGATGGTCACACGCCTCATATTCCTCGCGGCTCTACTTTTAACATAAAGTCTGACTTCATAAAAAAGGGAAATGAAATTCGAAATTTATAATTGCGATATAATATTAAACTTTTTCAAAATTTGATCAGTCAGTTCAAAAAATTTCTTTTTCCAAGCCGGCATATTCACAACTTGAATAAACATTTTATGCTCTTTCACTTCAATTGAATTACTTTTAACTAGATCGATATGCTCTGAAAATCTTTCGCTTACACCTTTTCCACGTATGTGCAAACCTGATTCTGAATTTATCCTAATTGACCTTGCCTCAAAGTTAGACGATGTTAGTAATACTCTTTTCTTGTCAAACCTGGCAAGCTTGGTGTGATTAAAAGTATAGTTAAGTCCATTAGCTTTGCCCCCTTCAAATAAGTGAACTTTAACTCTACCATTAACTCTTGGATCTTTATTCAATTTAATAATTTTAGGTAAAACGAAGTTTTTAAAGTAAATATAAACTACAATATTATCAGTAGTCTCTCTTTTGTTGGCATACAGATGGACCTCCACATTTGGCTTAGATAATACAAGCTCCTTTATTCTTGCCATTCCTTTTCTTGTAATTATTGGATAAGGAGTTATTACTTCTACTAAGCTCACTGCATTTTTTAATTCACCAACAAATGAATGCTTTATTGATGTACTAAAGCCTCCTCCTTTTTTAGGTGCTTTATACCAGCTTCCATTTATCATGCTATTAGATTTAATTAAATTAGAAAACTCAGAAACTAATTTACCATAGCCGTTTGTAAAACCAGTTGTTAAGTAATTTGCTTCAGTTAATTGTGCTATTTTATTTTGAATTAGAGTGACTGCGCCTGAAGAGCTAGCATTATTTATTTCGTTCATGTCTTTTTTATAAAGTATATTTGGTAATAAGCCTAATAATTTACCATTCAGTTTTCTCGATGGAGCCTCATACATTAGCATCTCAAAGTAGCGTAAATAGTTTGCATCTAAAGTTTCATAATTTTGATTTGATTTAGATGTCTTATCACTCACTGTTGGCTTAACTATAATGTCTAAATCAATAAAAGTTCCTTTATCTGAACTTTTAACTCCAGTATATTTATTGCCAATATTACTACCGCCAGTTAGGAGCAATGCTGAAATTAACCCAGCATCAACTAACATAAACTTATCATGTATGCGTTGGTTTACATTTAACGGTAAATTTTTGTCCTTTTTTAAAATTCCTTGCTTAAGAAGTTTTGCAAAACTTTCTTTTAAAATATTATGTACGCCCAATATAGATTGAGCGTAATGAATCTCTAATAAACTCTCTAAGTTATTTTTTTTAGTATAAGTTATTAATGACTCTAAATGGTCTCTTAAATAGTGACTCTCTGCAAATGTACCTATACTATCTGCTAAAATTCGAACTTTAACGCCTCGATTCATTGCTTCTTTTAGTTCATTTAATACCATTAGTCCGGCTTCATCTTTTTTAAATATATAAGTTGTTAAGTCAACAGAACGCTTAGCCTGTTTTATAGCCATTAAACGAACAGCTAGGGACTCAACTCGGTCAGAAATAACTTTAAATTGCATGGCCTGGTAAACAGCATGGTCAGGAACTTTAGCTGCTGAACGTGCAGCTTCATTACATCTCATTGCAAATGATGAAAACGAAAAGCATATATTGATAATTACAAAAATTAAGATCTGTTTATTTAATGTAACAGTTAACATTATTTTGACCCCTATACGTTCACTTTTTTACTGTAATTAAAACTATGTGCAACTTTAAAGCCAGGTTCTTTACATTTTAAATTGAGTTTCAACACTTACTTAACAAAAAATGTCACACAAATGTAAAATTTCCAGACAAATTAAAACTTAAATCGAAATAACTATCACATTCCATTGGTATGTAATTTGTATACTATATAGAGAGATTTAATTTTAACTTTTAATATACTCAAGGTTTATTTTGAATACATTTCAACTAGTAATATTCATAATTGTTTTTGCTGGAAGTTTTTTTCTGCAAACAAACTTAGTTGGAGCCTCTCAGGCAGTTGAAACATATGACTTAAACCATATTACGACTAAGCTTACAAGAGCTCCTCTACATGATAGTTATAGTGACCCAAAACTTGTTCTGTCGCAAGAGCATATTCATTACGCCAATATATCTGTTGAACAACTCAATAATTATAGCAATTATATGAGTACAGAAGAATTTTCCGAACGCCTTATGTCTGAAATCATAATTCCTGTGGGAGCGTTTGAACCACGTAAAAATAAGTTAGTTTTCGAGCAAATGAGCCAAGAAGACCTTGAGTTATTTTTGAAAACTAAGAGATACTATTTAACGAAAATTGCAAGCCTTATTATTAAGGTAACTAAAAATAAAGTTTCGCAAAAAATTATTAATGACATGTTAATTAAGTTTAATGATGAGTTTTTCATGAAAGCACAGGAGCTCATTGGCGATCGAGCAATAGCAATTAACTTAGGTATTTTTACTTCTATGGGGATAGCCCTCCCAAACTCGTGGGTTAAAATGTTAAAGTCAATAAGGCCATTTACGAAGTTAACCTCTAAACTTGGCTTTTACTACTATTTAGGGACTGGCTTAACTGTTTATAAAATTAGAGAGGGTAATAAGTCTAGATATAAAGCCCGCCCTACAATTGACTTTAGGTACGCGCAAAAAGTAGACGCTCCATTCTTAAACATAAGCACAGGGTTTACTGGCAGTATTACTCTTGAAAAACCTAAGGCTAAACTTATTCAATTATCTGATTTTTTAATACTTCCTGTTTTAAAAATGTACCATGGTGGTGACCAATTAGGACTGAACTGGACGCGAAGCATACTTTTTGTTCCTGGAGGCTCTATTGTAATGACAGTTTCAGGACAATCTATACGTGTCAACCCATTACAAATAATTCCTAGTGCCGCTAAAACATTAAAAACTATGGTCACACAAGAAGAAAAAGTAAACTTACGTGAGGCGCTTCGCCACTGTCGTAGTTTATTTAAATCAGCCAAGTAAATTATACTTCTTACTTACACCCAATACTTATTAATAAAAAACTACTCATTTTGAATCTGTAGACATTTCCCACAGCTATTAACATTCACATCTCTATTTATATAAATAGATGAAATATCAACAAGAATTAATAATTAATTAATTAATGTCTGGAAAATTTACAACCGTATAACAAATTTTGTCTCATAAAATTTTTAAGGCCTTTAACTCTTTTTTTTTATCTCTCAAGTGGCATTTAAAATGCAAAAATATAAAAAAACGGAGGAACGCATGAATTTAATCATTATAATCTTATCAGTATTTACGATCATGTGTGCGGCATTCAATGGCCAAACAGAAATTAGTCATAGCTCACAGAAGCTTAGTAATACAATCATACAAAGAACAGTAGCACAAACAGAGAATCAAAAAATAGTCGTTTTTTACTCTAAAATTGGAATTGGTCATATAAGTGCTGCTAATGGTGTAAAAGCAGCTATTGAAAAAGAAAATCCAAACGCGGAAGTAATTTTAAAAGATATATGGGATTTTGTTCAGCCTGCAGCTAATTCTCTTAGAGAAAAATTTTATATTTCATTTATTAAATTATTTCCAGGAGCCAGAGATTTTGGTTATAAAAAAAGTATGAAAGCTGGAGCTGAAACTAGTTCATTAGCACGTTTTGAAAACTATCATAAACTCGTTCAAAAAAAGATTTTCATTGAATATATTAGAGCCGTTAAACCTACAGCAATTTTAGCAGCCAATTATACTTCGGCAGAGACTCTTCGTCACTTTAGGCTAAATGGTCTATTCCACGATATACCAATATCATGGATACTTACAGATTATGCTGAAGGTTATTGGCCAAGGGTGTCTAAATATTTAGATAAAACCTTTTTACCTCACCCTGAACTAAAAAAGGTTTGGTTAAAGCGTGGTGTACCTGAGCATAGAGTTGAAGTTACTGGTATGCCTCTTAACCCAGTACTATTTGAAAATGAGGCTAACCCAAAAAGATTTTTAGTTGAAGAAAAATTAAACCCAGAAGTAAAAACTGTTGTTATTGCTGCTGGCGGAGAAGGACAGGCTCCTTTTACTGAAATTGTTACTGAGCTTACCGATAAGGCTAAAGGTGAAAAGCTACAAATTATTTCTGTGACGGCACATAATGAAAAAGAACTCGCTAAACTCGAAACCCTAACTAAAACTAGTCCTGAAAACATTAAATTATCAAACCACGGTTTTGTAGCTCAAGAAAAATTACTCGGATTAATCAGGGCTAGTGACTTATATATAACAAAAGCAGGTGGTTTATCACCAACTGAGGGGTTTGCTTTAGCCACTCCAATTATTATTTATGAAACTCTAGGCGGCGTTGAAGGAGTTAATGCTGATTTATTTGAAAAATTAGAAATGGGAGTTATTAGTCGATCTGTAAAAGGTATTGGTCAAAGTACAATTGATTTACTTAATGATAGTGCATTACAAAAAAGAATGATTAAAAATCAAACGTATTTCAGAGACAACTTAAATATTAGTAAAATTACAGACTTTTTATTATCACCTAAACTGAGTTCAAGCCCCCCTTACGCTGCTCAACCAAAGGCTGCATTACTTCACACAAGTGCTGAAACACTTGCAGCAAGAGATTATATTATTGCCAATGAAAATGACCATATTAGACTTTCTACATATGTTTTTGAATTAGACGCTACTGGTTTAAAAGAGATACAACAACTTAGAGAAGCAAGAGCTAAAGGCATTGAAATATCATTATTCATTGATGGAACTGGCAGAAGCCCACACAACTTACAACTTTCGCAAAACAAAGCCATGATATCTCTTTTATTATCAGAGGGTTTTAATATTAAAATATATAACCCAAAAACTGATTTACATATGTTAAACAATCGTAATCATATTAAAAGATTATTAGGATCTAGCCGAATGATTACTGGGGATCGAAATATTGAAAATGCTTACTATAATGGTCCCCAAAGTGGTGGACACAGCTACTTAAGCATCGATATGTGGGCCGAAGGTAGTGTTGTTGAGTTTGAAAAACAACATTTTGATGAATTAATGTTACAGCCTGGCTCCAAAGCACCAAAAGCAAAGGCGACACAAAGTGAAATTGAAGCTGCAAAAAAGAGGCTTTTACCTTATCATTCGTCAAAAGCTAGCACTTGGACTCCAGAAAAATTAAATTTAGTTAAGGTTAAGGCTCTGAAGCCATCTTCTGACCCTGTAACTATGAAATTCAAAAAGCGCTATGGGTCTCATATTCCAATTTTAGATATGATTAACAGTGCTACAAAAGAACTAATTATTATGAACGCATACATACTACTTACAGCTGAGTTTCAAGACGCTATTAAAGCCGCTGTTGAGCGTGGTGTTAAAGTTAAGTTAATAACTAATAGCAAGCAGACACAAGACTCTAATGCAATTGGCATGGCTTGGGACACAGAAAAAGAGCTATACAAAAAATTTGGAGTTGAGATCGTTGAATATTTTGGTCAGCAAACACTCCACGTAAAAGCTGCACAAGTGGACGGCAAGCACACCTATATTGGCAGCTTTAACTTAGACCCGAGATCTCAATACTTCAATTTAGAAGCTGGTCTTATTGCTGAGTCTGAAGAGTTAGCTAAACGCTTTAAAACTATAATAAAAAATATCGAACCAGATTTAAAACCTATGCAACCAGTAGGTACTCCATTGCTTAATTCTTGTAAAAGAGCTGCCTTAAGTGTTGTTAGACCTTTGTTTTAAAATGCCGAAGGTGCTTGATACCTTGTGGTTAACTCCCACTTGTTATCAAGCATTTCAAAACTTTTAACAAACTTTACTTTTTTATTAACATCTAAAACTGAAAATTTAATTTGTAATGGGCTCGCGTCCCAAAAAATATCCATCAAACCAAAGTTCAAACCAAAAGAGTAATTTCCTTTACCATAAAGTCTGCGAATCCCTGTGCGCATAATTATATTTTGTGAGTGAGTTAACCCACTGGCCATAATCTCATGAAATTTATAATTTCCGTAAGTTTTTTGAATATAACCTGAAAAATGACGATCACCAGTTAAAATCATCAAGCCTGAAGGCTTTGTTTTTTTAATTAAATTAAAAAGTCTCTTCCTAGCTACTGGAGCATCTTTCCACTCTTCACTAAAAAATAACTTTGAAGCAAGTACAGAGTGGCTCGAGACTAAAAAGTGTATTTTGGCATCGCTATTGGTTAGCTCTTTTTCTAACCAATTCCATTGAGTTTCACCTAAAATATTATTTCTATCTTTTTTATTTTTAGTTCTATTGTAACGGGTGTCTAGCACTAAAAATTTAACTTTTTTTTGCCCTTGCCCATAAGTGTATGAGCTATAAACTCCTTCTTGTTGACGACGCAAACTATTTTCTGGCTCACCTAAAAAATCTAAGAATAGTTGTTGGCTCTCAGCTTTTTTAGGGTAATTGGCGTTACCACTATTTGCACCATAATCATGGTCGTCCCAAGTTCCAATGACTGGTATACTTGATATAAATTTTGCATAATTTTTATTTGAAAGTTGCTTTGCATATTTGCTCTGCATAATATTCATGTCTTCTGTGTCAGCATATATAACATCTCCAAGCCATAAAAATAACTCTGGATTAGTTTTTTCAATAACCGGCCACAAAGGCTGGGGCTTATATTGTTTGTTACAAGACCCCATAGCAAAACGATCTAACGAATAGGAGTAATTAAAAGAAAATGTTATGGAAATGAAAATTAAGATAAGTAGTTGCTTAGCCACTATGTTCCTCCTTAACAGCTTAACCTATAACTTTTATTATAGACATTGGCGGCTTTTCCTTGCCACCATTAGCTTTCGGCTACATTTTGAGTGTATCTTTCAACTTATTGTATATACATAGCGTTAGCTAAAATTGCCTGTTAATACCTCTTTACAAAATAAAAAGTTAGTATTCTCTTATAGTTGCAAACAATTAGCTATTATTTTCGCCTTCAGCAGAGCTGTTTGAGCACATTATAGTTTAAACAAGCTTAGAATTTAGAGACTTATTTAATGGAATTGGTATAACTCATAGTACTTCAGCTTATATCATTTGGCTTTGATAGAGTTTATTATTTTTTAAGTAATCAATAATAAATTGATAATTATCAAGCTTACTTTTAGCCCATTCTGGCGCCACCAACTCTTCATGACGACTTGCTACGGCGGCCAACCTATGAACAGCAATATCTGGCCTTAAATATTGTAAAAATAATCCTGTTTGGCGAGTATACTCTTCTCTAGTAATTGGAGTAAAACTACCAGCAAGATAGTCTTTTTCTAGAGTTGTATTTTTTAAAACATGTAAATTATGTATTTTTACATTATTAATTGGCAAAGCTGAGCACTTCTTAGCCGCTAGTATAATATCTTCATCTGTCTCTCCAGGCAGACCAAACATGAGATGAATACCTAAGTCTATTTCTGGACAGTTGTCACGAATTTTATGTATAGCTTTTATAGATAACTCAGCCGTATGACCTCTATCCATCCATAATAATTGTTTTTCATTAAAGCTTTGAACTCCTAACTCAACAGATACAAATAGTTTTTTTTGAATATAATCATTCCACAAATCAAAAACAGCCCGAGAAATACAATCTGGCCTTGTGCCGACAACAAAGCCCAATACATCCTCGAACTGAGCGGCAATATCAAACTGCTTTTTTAAACGCGATGTTTTTGAAAATGTATTTGTATAAGCTTGAAAATAGACCAAAAACTTTTTAGCTTTAAATCGCCTTGCCATTCTATTTTTAGTTACCTCTATTTGATTTTTAACTTCAAGATCACGAAACTCAGGAAATGCGGCTGACCCCCATACATCACAAAAATTACAAACTTTCATACCTTTTAAACCTTCACGGTTTGGGCACGTCTCAGCAACACTTATGGGGACTTTATAAACTTTCTCACCAAATTTATCTTTGTAAAATT
Source organism: uncultured Bdellovibrionales bacterium (assembly GCA_937980625.1). Taxonomy (GTDB): domain Bacteria; phylum Bdellovibrionota; class Bdellovibrionia; order Bdellovibrionales; family UBA1609; genus JAHDIR01. The sequence goes on along the minus strand of CALJPJ010000287.1, from coordinate 5,387 downwards.
GACTAATCGGAAAATAAGGTCTGCCATTCCAGTTTTTATTTGTATTCATAGTTTAGAGAGTTAACATAACTCTAAACAAACGTCACCTTTTTGCATATAATGAATGTGCTTTTATAAAAATAAATTTCACTTTAATATCAGCTATTTAGTTCACTACATTGAGCCTCATTAAAAAAAGAGAGTTTATACCAATTTTATTATATAAGCCTATCTAAAGTATTTGAATAATACAGGAAGTATATATTATAACAACCAAATGAAACCAAAAGTGAATTATGAAGTCATTACCACTGCTGACCAATCACCCACATTGAGGTTTAAATCAAGCACAGCAGAAGAGTCCATGCACAGTCACAGAGGCGCATTTAACGAAACCATTTATATATATGGACAAGCTTTAGATTTTAGCACTCAACTTAAAAATGTGAACATTTTATCTGTTGGCTTAGGCTTAGGTTATAATGAAATACTTTCTATTTGCCATGCTTTAAAAAGCAATAAACTTTCTAATTTTTATTTAGAAAGTTACGAAAAAGATGAGTTTTTAATACAGCAATTTAAACTTTGGCTCAATGACTCAGCAAGTGTAATGAGCCCCATTTATAATCAAATTTTATTACTTTTTGCTGGCCACTTTAATATTGATAAAAATACAATTAAAAATAGTACATTATCTTTATTAAAAAACAACCAACTCTTTCTAAAAAAATCTATTGGGTTTACTACACATTTTCATAGACAATTTAACATCGTTCTATTTGATGCCTATTGTGGAAAAACAAGTCCTGAGCTATGGCAAACTGACTTTTTAAGTTATATCATTGAAAATATGTCAAAAACTAAATCATGCTTTAGTACTTATGCCTGTAAAAGTATTTTAAATAAAGTTTTAAGAGAAAACGGCTTTTGTATTCATAAAAAAACTGGCTTTGCTGGAAAAAGAGAATCGACACTTGCAACAAAGGGGTTAAGCCTCTAAGTTTTGTGGAAGTAACTCTTTGATCAAGTGTGAGAAAATTTTTTCATACTGAGTAAAATCGCTTCCTTTTATATCTATGGACTTAGCCTCTTTAACTTCAAGCCTCAACCATTTTTGTGTTATATTATTAATTGGCAGCAAGCCTTGTAAATAAAGAATTTTAACATGAAAAATAAATTTTAATGATCTTAAGCAATCTGTATTTTCTAAGCTTATTAAACAATTATTTAACAATGAATATAATCTCTCATACTCTGTTTCCATCCAATCTATGCGCTCAATGAGTTTAAATAAATAGAATACTAAATTAATTTTGTCATAATCTAGTCTAATTTTTTCATACCCATTGATCACTTCAGCTTCCAATAAAGAGCCCATTTTACTAGATATTTTACTTTCTTTGAATTCAGATAATATCAAATTGCCGGTTTCCAAGACTCCACCGCCAAACCTTTTTTTACTTTTCTGCCCTCCTCTTACTAAGAACGATTTTTTGCCAAATTGAGCTGAAAAAGTTTGAACAATCAAATCTCTTTCTAAGTATTTAGTTTTACGAATCACAAAAACTTTATCTTGCACTTACAAAAACCTAGATGCAAAGCCAAATAGAAAAATCACAGATAATAGCTCAATAGAAACTGTAAATAGAGGGACAGAGGCAATTGTAGGGTCTTGTCCAAACTTATCCATAAACAAAGGAGTGAGTGCTCCTAATAAAACTGAAGATAAAATTTGTAAAAAAAGTACTAAAGACAAAGTTAACGCTAAACTGAGGTTAGAGAATATTAAAAAGCCTAATAAAAATACAACAAGGGAAAACAATAACGAAAACATTAAACTCAATAAAAGCTCTTGTCGCAAATAAGAAAACAATTGATTGTTTTTAAAAGCACCACTTTTTATTCCACCAATAGTTACTGCCACAGATTGATTGCCAGCCGTGGTGCCAATTGATAACAGTACCGGCATAAAAGCAGCTACAACCCATATGGAGCTCAAAGCCTCTGTACCAGCTCTAAACTTTCCAATAAAGTAAATAACAGTAAAGCAGAGCACCCCACCGATCAGTGATAAAAGTAACCAAACAAACCTAGCCCTAAAGTGTTCAAATAAAGTACTTTCTCCACCTATACCAGCTCGAGCCATTTGTAGTAAATTATCTTCAGCCTCTTCTCTAATAACATCTAACACATCATCAACAGTAACAACTCCAACCAAAGTATTATTGGAGTCAACTACAGGTAGCGACAAGAAATCATACCTTTCAACCACTTTTGCAACTTCATTTTTATGACGGTCAACCGTCACTGATACAACATCAGAAGCCATTATAGATTTTAAACTTTCAGATTTTTTTGACAGTAGCAATTGTTTTAAACTGACCACTCCAATAAGGTGCTTATGCTCATTTTCTACATAAACGTAAAACGAAACTTGCGTCTCTTCATTATCTTGAATAAATTGTATTACTTCAGAAACACGTGTTTTTTCTTCAAAACTTAGGTAATCAGAGTTCATTAGACCACCCGCTGAGTCCTCTGGGTAACCCATTAGGTCAGCCACGTCTTCTGAGTCCTTTTTTTTCATTGAATCTAAAATTTCCCTAGACTCTTCCTCACTTAAATTTCCTAATAAATCAGCCGCATCATCTGACTCCATTAAACTAACCATTTGTAGCACTTCGTTTTTGGATAAACGCTGAATCACCTCTACTTGTGACTCATCGACAAGATAACTCAAAACACTCGCTTTTTTTTCAATATCAGGTAAAAGGTTAAAAATATGTATTCTATCTTCAACGGCAAAAGTATCTAGTAAAGCCGCTATATCAACTTTATGAGTTTTGTTTAATATTCTTCTAATATTTTGGTCAGCACCCCTACGAAATAATTTTTTCACCGTAATAGCTAACATTTGTGCTTTATCTTCAATCACTGACTAAACCTCGCCTTCATTTTTTATTTTAGCTGGAGTCACAGAGAATAGTAATGCTCCAATTATTGCCCAAGAAAAATATATAATTTGTAATAGCGTAACTGCTAAAAATGCAATCTCCCCCAAACTTTGATCAAATATATTAAACATATAATAAAATACAGCTTGTCCAACACCAACTCCCGCAGGTGCAATTGGCAAGGCTGTCAACAATGTACCTATAGGAACACAAAACATTAAGACTGACATAGGTATAGGAATATCAAAAAAAACAAATACGGAGTAATAAAATATAATATGACAAAATGTTGAGCCTAAACTCATTAATAGACAAGTAAATAAATCAAACTTATGATTTGTCAGGCCTTTAAAAAAACTCGTCATTGGATCTAATCTGTTAGAGATTTTTTGTGCCACTTTGTTTTTTAATAAATAGTTTACTAAATACAGTAACACGACTAGGCCTAATCCACATGCGGCAACAATAAGAACAGACTCTCTAATTTCATCTACTTCATTTAAAAATTTAAAATTAAACAAATAAGCAAATAAACAGACATTCATCATTACAAATAAGCCAATAACTCTATCAATTAAAGTTGAAAATAAAAGTTTAGCCTTTGACTCACTCCACTTTGCTGCAGCTAAAATTGCCTTAACGAGATCTCCCCCCACACTACTAGGGACAATAAAACTAAAAAAGACTCCAATAACACTATAACGATAACAAGGCCCGAGCTTAGCAGGCACTTTTTGAATATTTAAAATCTTCATCCAACGATAAGAATTTAGAACTAAAGCAACCCCTACTAAGCTAAATAAAACAAGCACTAGCTGCTTATCCTGCAAAGCTGACTTGACCTTAGAAAAATCAATTTTGTTATACTTGAGCAGTAAAAATATTATTAGACTGGAAAAGACTAACTTGATTATTAACTTTAACCACTTATTCAAAACTAATCCTTCTCCCCGTATATTTATTAAAACCCAATATCTTACAATTATTTAAAATTCGGATAGACATATACAATCTATCAGTAAATGTGAACTTACTTAAGCATAACTATGAGCACAATATTAAATATTGTATTAAATCTCACTATACAAACTAATCTCTGTAAGATAATCTGTGCATTATAGCTAAGCAATTTATAACCCATAAGGATATTTATGACATCTATTTATCAAAAAACCTTAATTTTACTTATAACTTTTCTTTTTTCTTATCAAGCCCATGCTATTGTCCAATTTCGAGGACACTACGGCCTCGGGCAACCTGACGGCCGTCATTCTGAGTCTATTGACTCTAAAGCCCTAGGGGCAGACGTTATTGTCTCTTTGCCACTAATTCCAATTGTATTTGGCCTGAGATACGAGAAAATCACAACTGATGACAGGTTCACAACTAATACAGAAAAAGTTGATTTAAACCGTATCGCTATCTTAGGTGGCTATCGTTTAATTGACACCTTACTATTTGTTGGTGTTTTAGGTAGCTTAGGCATAATTAACGATGGCGAAATTAAATATAAAAATAATTTTACTGGCACTACATTTGATAGTGAAATTGATATGAGCACCAATCTTTCAGTGGCTGTCGAAGGCGGAGTCAAACTCAATGACTTTATACTTGGTCTCGAGCTTGGATATATGCACGGTGAAGACAAGGAAAATGATTTTGATTTTAATGGCACCTATGGCAAAGCTATTTTAGGTTATGAGTTTTAATGAATAAAAAAGATCTTCTAATATTTATTTTTATAGATTTTGCCGTTATTGCAGCTGTTTTATTTAATTTTTATTATTTTGATAAAAAAGTTGCTGGCCTTATTGGCGGAGCTCTATTTTTAGCTCAAGGTTTTTACATTTTAATTAAAATTAGCAAGTGGGATAAGTTCAGCTCATCAGCCTCACTTTACGGAACTATGGCTCATTTATTTTTAGCTACAATCCCAGTGTTAGTAATTCGCTTAGCTTTTTGGTCTACTGAATTTAGCCATATACAGCTTGGTTTTATCACTGGACCAGGCCTTCACAAGTTTGCCGAAACAATTTACTTAATTTTGATTGTAAGCCATATAATTGACCTATTAAAAGTTCAATTTAAAAAGCAGCCTAAAACTATATAAAAAAAGCTCTTAGCATAACTAAGAGCTTTGGCTTTTTAACTATTTAATACCAATTCCAGTAAATAATTTTCTAGACTTGGTACAATTACTTTTAACTAACCAACTCCCTCTTCATAATCATCGTCAGCTGCACCTAAGTTATATTTTTCAACTCTATATCTCATTGAGCGAAATGAAATACTTAGTAACTTTGCCGCTCTCTTTTTAACGCCATTTGCTGCATGTATTGCCTTAATTAAAAGCTCTTTTTCGATTTGACCTACAATTTTATCTAAATCTACTCCCTCTTCACCAATTTCAATTTCATGACTAGAGGCTAATTTTCGACCAGTTGTCGTGTTAAC
>CALJPJ010000286.1 GCA_937980625.1 uncultured Bdellovibrionales bacterium | reverse complement strand
TCATTATTTATTGCAAGTCTTGCGTTTAATGATGTTAACTTAGTTGCTTATTCAAAAGTTTCTATACTTATAGGATCAGTACTGGCGATGGTTATTGGGTTTGTTTTACTGTTTTTGGGTTTAAAGCTAAAAAAAAACTAGTATTAGGTGAATAATATATTTATTATAGCTGTACTAATGTAACTCTTGACTGTATGGTTTTCTGTGTTAATTATTTTTGTTTAAAGCTTCACAAAGGAGGATAATTATGAATTTAGAATTTTTAATTTCCAGTATGATGAAAGTAAATATAAAGGCAAGGCTATGGCACTGGATGACAGATACAGCTCAGCATCACACAACATTCGAACAATTTTTAACTCAAAATGAAACTTTAATGGATAGCCTGGTTGAGTCTAGTTTGGGTAATGATGTTAGTATTGAATTTAAAAATATAAAAATCGAAATAGAAAATGAGAAATACAGTCTTGACTCTGCTATTAAAGAAATTAAGCAATATAGGGCAAATGTATCGGAAATAAAAAGTACATTAAGTAATAAAGATACCCCAGAGGCAGATGAGTTATTGACAATCTTAGATGATGTCACAGAATTATCATCAAAGACTCTTTATTTACTGAAATTAAAATAAAAAGCTATCACTATAAAGCTACGGAGTACTTTTGAAACACATTGTGTCCCGGAAGTGTGTCCGTACATTTAAGTCGATGCAAAATAAAATGACCGTGCATGAAGCTTTGGCATACCTTTTTATTACCCAGTGATCGAAGAGGGGCTAAGAACCGCTTTAAGAGATGTTGTAAAAAGCTTCCTGAAACACCGTCACCTCTTGAGGTCGCATTACGTCAAGAGCAGCCTACTAATATATCTTAAAGGAGTTACTCATGAAATTTGATTTTCCAAACAATAAAGGCGAAATACTTTCTGGAAAGCTTGAACTTCCAAAGGGGGAACCGAAAGCTTTTGCCCTTTTTGCTCATTGTTTTACATGCTCTAAGGACATAGTTGCCCCCAATTTTATTTCAAAAGCATTAACAAAAAATGGTGTTGCTGTTTTAAGGTTTGATTTTACAGGGCTAGGCAATAGCCAGGGCGACTTTGCCAATACAAATTTTTCTTCGAATGTGGAGGACCTTCTTAGTGCCTGTAAGTATTTGGGAGAAAAATATGAACACCCAGAGGTTTTAATTGGACATAGCCTTGGCGGGGCAGCTGTATTAAAAGCAGCTTTAAAACTACCAAAGGTTAAAGCTATTGCAACTATTGGGGCCCCTAGCTCAATCGAACATGTGACTCATTTATTTAGTAATGAGATTGAAACTATTGAAAAAGAGGGTAAAGCTGAAGTCAATTTGGCTGGAAGAAAATTTACAATTAAGAAACACTTTATCGACGATTTAAAAAACACTGATATTACAACAGAATTAAAAAATTTAAAGAAGTCACTTCTAGTTATGCACTCACCTTTAGATGATACTGTTTCTGTGGAGCATGCAGCTAAAATTTTTACTTCAGCAAAACACCCAAAGAGTTTTATAACTTTAGATAAGGCTAGTCATTTATTAATGAACAGAGATGATGCAATGTATGCTGGGGATGTTATTGGAGCTTGGGCTTTAAGATATATATCTAAGGGCAACACTAATACAAAAAAGAAAAATATTGAAAATGGGGTTGTTCTTGTACAAGCTCGCAAGGGAGAGAAATTTACCCAAGATATTTATACAAAAGATCATCAGGCTATTATTGATGAGCCTTTATCATACAAAGGTGCTAACTTGGGTATGACGCCATATAACTTTTTACTCGCAGGCCTTGGAGCTTGTACATCCATGACTGTTAAAATGTATGCTGAGCGTAAAGGGATACAGCTGGATGATGTAAAAGTTAAACTAAAACATAATAAAGTCCGGGCTGAAGACTGTGAAACTGAGACTGGAAAGGTAGATATTATTGAAAAGCAACTGTTTTTAGAGGGCAACTTTACTGATGGTGAGAAAGCTCGTCTTTATGAAGTCGCTGAACGGTGTCCTGTATACAGGACACTACAGTCTGAAATAAAAATTATATCAAATTAAGTTTTAGTCGACCACTAGGGCTTTCATTACAGTGCTTGAACTTTACGAAAAAGTAAAAAAGGTTCGGAGCCGACACACTTTTGAAATACATTTTGTCCCAGAAGTGTGCCGTACCTTTTGTAATAATACTAAGGCCTTGAGATTTAAGCTGCTTAGCAATAACTTCAAATCTATTAATAAAAGTTCTATTCCCAAGCCCACTTGAAGGAGCTGTTACATCTACAGAGTATTTTTCAGATTTTACTGTAGGGTAAATATTTTTTTTCATAATCCAAATGCAAAGATCTTGTATACCTTCTTTGTCAGTATTGCCAAGAAGTTCTTCTTTAGCAATTTTAATTGTTTTATTTAACGATTTTTTAAGGACCAGACATTTCAGCTAATCTTATTGGTGGAAGTTGTTCCGAGTGATCTTTACCAAATACACATATACTTTAAGTTTTAATTAGCTCATGGAACACAGATGGTTTTCCATTTTTCTTTTGTTTAGCTATATCTTTCTCAGTGCCGCCAAAAATTTCTACTCCGAAGTTATAGGGGTACTTTTTCTTTATAAGTTTTTGGAACTAATCTTGATAGTTTTCGTCTAGAGTTACTGGTTTAGCGGATATAAAAAAACTATCAAGGTCCGAAATATTTTTAACAGCAATGCCCTTTGCAACATTTCCACGAACATAAACTGATACGAGGTCAGCTACAGCTTCTTTGTAATAGTTTATATTATCATTAATGATTGATTGCCACTCATTTTGTTTAAGACTTTGCTCAGCCTTTTTTAGGACATAGCCGTTAGAATCAATATCTAAAAATGAACTACAGGGTTTGATCTCAATCATTTAAGCCTTATATTTAGTAATACTTTTGTCGTTACCTTGAAAAAGGTGCACTTGCACCTTTTGTTAGGCACTTTAATTATAGGGACTAGTAGCTGTGGGCGTCACTAGCTTCAAGCACAACTTGTGGTGGGTCCATAGCTTCTTTCCACAGCCATTCTTGCCTGACAGTAGTATTAGGACTTCTAAAATCCCAGGCTTGCTTTATTTCTTCAGGATCATTTCTTTGAAAAACTCTCATAGCATGTACACTTTGCTTTGACATATTAAACAAGTTACCAATGACCACCTCAGGGAAATATGGGGCGAGCTCCTTCGTAAATGTCTCCAAGGTTAAATCTTCAATGTGCTTCATGGTAGCTTCGCTAAGCATTACCTTATCCGCCCAGTTCACATGAACAACACGAGGGCTATCAAGAAAAGCAGACCCAAGATCAATAAGGCTTCTTATTCTGTGGCCTCTAATTTTTTGATTTAAAACATGCCTAGAAGCTCTTTCATAATTTGAATAACCAACAAGACTCATAAGAAAATCAACTTCATTTCCATATAAATCACCAGTTGGAATTTGATTTGCTGAGATGAAATTTGATAGCTCAAGTGTACGAGACCATGACTGTCTAACTTTATTCACTTTTTGAACTAAATGAACAGATGATAAACGGCCCAGATCTGCCCTAAAGCCTGCAACGGGAACTATTGGAAGACCTATAGTGTCTGCTAGGATGGAAACTCCGACCTCTTTTGGAATACTACTGTAAAAATCTGTAGAGTGAGGCTTAATAATTACTTTAGTTCCATCTTCGAGTTTGGCCATATAGGCACCGTGAGAGCCATACTTTCTTCCATATGTCTTGACGACCTTCATATTGCTAATTTTATGTCGTAATTCACGATTTATATCTATAGACCTTTGAACATCGCCATGTAAAGCAGCCAGTCGAGAGACCTCATAAAGCTCCAAGCCCTTCTCGTCAAACTTTACAATAGCAGTTTCTGATTTTTTCTGACTAAGTTTTTGTTTACATGACATTGAATGCGCTTTCGCGCTAACAAGCAATTGAACTAAAAAAAATAACTTCAAGTAAAGCTTCATAGATAATTTATATTAAGCAACACTCGTGCCAAAAGTTAATGGCCTTGGCAAAAATAGCCTGTAATTATTCAGTTAAAAATTACTTCAAAGTATTAATCAATAATATTATATATTTAGGACGCTTTCCGTTAATAGCCATATCTAAAGTAGCATCTATATCTATAGTACTTCAAAAAAATACAAAGGAGAGGGTTGTTACAATTTACTTAAATAGTGCGGTGATGATCCATAGCTTAATGTGAAATTTATAGTATTTTGAAAAATAATTTTGAAAACCTTTGATAGTCTTCAAACTGAGGCATATGACCGAGGTCATTAAGTTCATGTATTTTTAATTTAGGATTTAACTTAAGAAGTCTTTTTTTAAATAAATGATATTGCCCTAATTTATAATTTGAGTTGGTTTTTTTCCATCCACGTCCAGGGCCGGTGCGATCTCGAGTGCCTAATATAATTGTTGTAGGCGTAATTAAGCGTTGAATTTTAGGTAGAAGGTTTTCAGAAAATATAGGGCCATAGGTTAAAGCGTTGTTCCAGGCCTGTGTTTTCCATGAGGGGGAGCCAATTTGATGCGTAAAAGGAGCGATTAGTTCCTCGTACGATGAATTCCACTTGCCGTCATAATAATATTTTTTTTGATAAGATTTAATTTTGTCTATATTTTTATTTAATTCTAAATTGTAAAAAAAGTTTATATCTTTGGCTTGAACATATTTACCATAATCTTCAAGGCCAATAGGGTTTATTAAGATCAGTTGTTTAATGTGATTAGAATATAAGTCTGTCATATTGATAGCCATCATGCCACCCATAGAATGGCCAACAAGATAAAAATTGTTAACATTTAAATGTTCTAATAGTTTTTTAGTATTTAAACTTAATTGAGCAAAGTTATATTGATAATAACTTGGTTTAGAGCTTTTACCAAAACCAATTTGATCAGGAATAATTACCCTGTAGTTTTTTTTTACTAAATCTTTAGCAATATCACGCCAATAAAAGCCTGAAAAGTTTTTACCATGTAATAAAACGACTACATCTTTTGAACTTTTATTTAAATCCATATAAGCCATTTCGAGGCTTTGCTTCTGGCTTTTAAATACAAAAAAATTAACCGGGAATGGGTAGTCAAAATTTTTTAAACGAAGATTTTCTAGGTTAATATTAGAAGCGCTTGGTAATGAGTTACAGCTTGCCATGCTAAAAATAAATAAACAAAATAATAATTTCATAACTAAATCTAACTAATAATAAGTGCGTGTGCAAGTATCTTTAAGTGAGTGTTAGTCAATTACGTTAAATTATAAAAAATCCAGTCCTATAGTTTATGGTTTGGTTGGCCTTGAATAAGTTAGTAGTATTTTATAACTATTATATGTTAAGGCTAATGTCTTAGCTATGAATTAAAGGATAAGGTAACGAAAAGTTACTATTTTAAATATTATAAAAAAATTAGCTTAGAACAGATTTAGAAAAGGTTAAGTGTTGCCACACCTATATTTTTATTTTATGTAAGAGAGGTTATGAAGTTTAATTGTTTATCAATTGTAAGTCCAAGTTGTCAAAAAATTGCTGACAAACTAAAGACGATAGAAGTTAGATCTTGGAAACCAAATTTAGAATTTGGTGATGAAATCTTAATTATTGAAAATGATAATTATCTTTCTAAAGATAAGCCAGTAGACTTAAATGGCAAAGTGGTCGCTTTGGTAAAATTAGGTAATGTTAGAAAGTATGTAGAGAGAGATATCAAAAGTGCATGTGCTACAAAGTGGGTTGAAGGCT
>CALJPJ010000285.1 GCA_937980625.1 uncultured Bdellovibrionales bacterium | reverse complement strand
ATCTCTGACTTTAAAATATTTGAAACTGCGAGCCTTCTATCTTTCTCAACCTCATCACTTGAAAAATAATCTGAAAAAACATAATCAAAAACACCTGAATCGAAAAAACTATAAGCCTCTGAAAAATTACTTCTGTTAGTTAAATATATAATGCGTGTCTCAGGACTAACAGAGGTTACTTTTTCTAAAAAATTAAAATTCGATTGCTTCAAGGTTTCAAACTCTATAAATACAATATGTGGAGTGTCTTCAGCGATACTATCTACGGCATTTATAACAGACGTATATTTTTTAACTTGAAACTCTCTACCTAATAATGCCTGGCTAATAAAATCTAAGCGTTCTTGATTAAGGTCAATTGTTTGTATGATAAACGATGGTCGAAGATTGTCAAAATTCATTATGTTGTAAGCCTTGGTTTTCTAATTATTTTTTTAATATCACTTTTGCTTTTACTAACCTTTCTATCAGCAACTTCAATTATTCTATCTATTTCATTCATTTGTTCAGAAATCGATGCATTTTGTGTTATTTTCAATGTCTCCTCTCTTTGCGTTTTTAAAAAATCCTCTTCAATATTAAAACTTTTTCTCGCCTTATAGTCTTGCTCTTCAAGCTGTCGCAGCACATTACTCTCAACACTATCATCATTCATTTCTTTTTTTTGTTTTTCTATTCGGCTCATCAAACTCACACTTGGCTTAACCTCTTGAAAAATATTTAAGTCATCAACGCCTATATCTTCTTCCTCAATTACAATTCTGTTATCTTCAAAATATGAAGTTTCATCTGACATTTGGTAATCAATAGTTCTTTGACCCCCTCCCTCTGCAATAGGGTCACTTATTGAGATTAAACCCTCAACCTGTTGCTGGTTATCATCACTAACTTCTATTAATTTTAAAACCTCTTTATATATTTCTTTAGACTTTGAGTGAATTAACTCCACTTGATCCAGCATTTCGTTTTCAACCTGCCCCTCTAATAATTGAACTTGGCCAATTAAATTAGCACACTTACTCTTCATGGATTGGTATGCTTTTTTATTCTCTTCAGGACTGATAAACTCTTTTTGCAAAGCTAGTTTATGCTCCAATTTTTTAACTTGAGAACTCAGTTTTTTATTTTCTTTATCTAAATGATGTCCACTCATGCTTGGTTGAGGTGACAACAATGAGGCATCAATTTGATTTCCACCAAATGTAACTTCTTTCTTTTTAGATAAATATTCACTCAGGTAATATAAGAGTAGGCCCAAACAAATTAGAACTAACAAAAACTTACCATAAAAACTGGCACTGTATGGGGTGGTCCACCGCTCCCGACTTACAATTAATCTCAAATCACTTTGCATTACACCTCTGACAAAATAATGACTTTCTTTATTCTCAAAGTGTAAAATACTATTTTCAGATGAATAACTTTCTAAAATACGCTCAGCATAATTAAACTCCGTTCCGATATATTGAACTTGAGGATGGTATAACAATTCTCCAATGCTATTAATCAAGTATACTTTATTATTAACAAGATCTAAATCTTTGCTCCAAATACTGGCAAAATGTAAATTAAATAAAACAAAATAATAACTTGAGTTATTTAAAACTAAATAACCAAAGTGACTCTCTCCACTAGGAGAACTAATAAGCTGATAGCCTTGATAAAACAAACCATCATCAGTTTTAAAGTTTTTATTAATAGATTTGTTAATATCTTCTTTCGTCCAATAAGACAGGTCTAAACTTCTAAGCTCCTTACCCGTTAATTGTAACTGACTTTCTTTTTGCTCTAACTCAAATATCGCTTTTACCGAAGAGTCTACTGTATCAAGTTCATTATTAATTTTGTCATCGCTTAACTGTGTAATCAAATATTTAACTTCATCATTAATATTACTTAAATTTTTATTAACTGTCTTTTCTATTGCCGAAGCAACTTCTTCAATATGCACTTGTTGATTATTGCTTAGATCATCACTTGAAATCGGTGTTAAAGCCCAAACTGTTAAAACTAACATTGCTGTGGTAAACAATGTAGCCTTAAACCAGAACTCTTTTACAAAATTAATTTTCATCATACCTTCCTTGGCTTTTTATCATATTTGACTCAAAACTATGAGTAAGCAATGCTCCGCTTTGCTTAATTTCATTTTACTTTTAGCAAGACCTAAGGGCAACAAAGTTTGGGAATATCTTGCTTTAAAACTGCTCACGCTGGTCATTAGTCTTGTATATTATATTATTCAAAACTCTTAACATCTTACTGTCATCTTAAGGTCATAATATCACCAAATAATTTACAAACTATTTCAAAACTTAAGCCTAGTTATATGAATCAAATAATCTTAGATACTATTGCTCTTATTTTTGCTATATTTATGTTATGAAAATGGATCACTTCACAAAGCTTGAATACGATTTTTTAATCATTGGTACAGGCCTTTCTGGGCTAAGTACTGCTCTTAAATTAGCAAAAATCGGAAAAGTAGCATTAGTCTCAAAATCAAAACTAGAGCACACCAACTCTTGGCTTGCTCAAGGCGGAATTGCATCTGTTGTTTACAAGGAAAATGATAGCTTTGAATCTCATGTTAATGACACATTACAAGCTGGTGCTGGTCTCTGTAATAAAGAAGTTGTTGAACACACAATTCAACAAGGCCCTGCCAGGATTAAAGACCTCATTGAATGGGGGGTTCAGTTTGATAAGTCTAAAGATAATTTTATTGCTTTAACCAGAGAGGGTGGCCATACACATAATAGAATTTTACATGTCGGTGATTATACCGGACAGGCAATAAACCAAACACTACTCAACCAAGCAATTAATAACGACCAAATTGACCTTATTGAAAATCAAATTGTGGTGGATTTAATTTTAAAAAATAAGCTCAATAAAAGCAATGAAAGCGAAGCTTGTCTTGGAGCTTTTATCCTTGATATAAAAACCCAAAAAGTTCACCCCATTATGGCAAAAGCAACTATCTTAGCAACTGGTGGCGCTGGAAAAGTTTATTTATATACATCTAATTGGAGCGGGGCCACTGGTGATGGAGTGGCTATGGCTTATCGTGCTGGAGCTAAAGTTAGCCATCTTGAGTTTATGCAGTTTCACCCCACATGCTTATACCACCCAAATGCAAGAAACTTTTTAATTTCTGAAGCTTTGCGTGGAGAGGGAGCAAAGCTAAGGCTTCCATCTGGAAAGACTTTTATGGAAAAATACCATAAGCTTGCCGACTTAGCGCCAAGAGATATTGTTGCTAGATCTATCGATAATGAAATGAAAAAAAATGCAATTGATTGTGTTTTTTTAGATATTTCTTTTAAAAGTAAATCTGAATTACAAAACAGATTTCCAAGTATA
>CALJPJ010000284.1 GCA_937980625.1 uncultured Bdellovibrionales bacterium | reverse complement strand
TATAATAGAATGCTCACCCAAGGATAATGCAACCGGAAAAAATGCTAACTGACTTGTGACAGCTTTATAAGTGTTGACCATTCCGGCCCCTTGTCGAGAAAGTGGGTACACAGAACTTAAAACACTCGGCCCATCTTTACTATCAAAGTACATATCTTGTGCCGAGGCCATAACCATAGACTTTAGATCCCTTGCAGGAAGCGACCTATGTTTTTGCCTCATTAACGCCATCACACCAGCTATATGAGGTGCAGACATAGATGTTCCACCTAATCTTACAGCTTTATCACCACTACCAGCTGAAGCTGAAATAATCTGCTGGCCGGGAGCTGTTATTTCAGGTTTCAATATAGAGTCTAAAGACCTCGGTCCTTTTGAAGAAAATCCTGTTATTGTGCCTATAACTTCTGGAAATTCAACAATTTCTTTACTTGTGAAGTCAGCAATTACCTCTTCATTTTTTATTAAGGTTTTAATTTTTTCACCAGTGGCTTTATCAATCATAACTCCAACTATTTTAAATTTAAACTCTTTATCATCACCACCCATAACAAAAGCATCACCCTCTTTATTATTGGCAATAACTACTGCAATAGCACCGGCTTGTTGAGCCCTTTTAAATTTATCGGTAAATGAAACTACTCCTCTGTCAATTAAAGCAATATTTCCATTAATTTTAGCCTTCAATTCATCCGGAAAATCTTCTTTGGCATCGCCAGCATAAACTAGCTGACCAACAACACTAATTCCATCATCATTAATCTCACTAATTTTTTTAGAAAATGATGCTTCATATGCTCTAACTTTAATTTTTTTATCCAATGAAGATGAAGCAAATAGGACACTATCAGTCTTCCAGTTGTGCTCCATATCGTCTATACCAGCTGCCACAGAAAATGCATCATCTGAAGCTCCTGGTGAGCCTGTAATATAGTTGATATCACCTGAGTTTCCTGCTGAAGCAACAATAGCAGTTCCATAATTAACCAAGTTTGTAATTGCGTAATTATAAAAATGATGTGGAGTTCCGTAACCACTGCCTAGGGATAAGTTTAAAACCTCAATACTATCATCTAAATTAAAATCACCGTCAGGGTCTACAGCATACTCAAAAGCTGCAATAACAATTGAATCAGCGGTACTTCCATCTTCATCACCAAAAACTTTTAAAGCATATAAACTTGCTTGCGGAGCTACACCTGAATAAGTTTTTAAACCATCACCAATTCCAGCAACTGTGCCACCGACATGAGTACCATGTCCGCCATAATCAATTGGATTAACATCTTCTTTTGGAATAAATTTTTCAAAGTAAATACTTGAAACAGAAAAATCTTTTCCCACAAAGTCTTTTCCACCTATAACTTTATCATTTGGAAAAAACTTCGTTTCTTTAGATGGATCAATCGCTTTGTAATCTGCAATAGACCCATTACCACCTAACATCTTGTGGGTGTAGTCGATTCCTGTATCTATGATCCCAACAGTTATGCCCCTGCCATCGACAGGAACTTCAATGACCTTATCTTCACCATCTTTTATAACTCCCTCTTTAACAGTTATAGTATTATGAACTTCTGTGGCCTTAATATAAGCCACTGAATTTTTAACCTTAATGTTTGCTGCAAATTGACCTACAGATGTAGGGTTATGCATCTTAGGACGATCAAACTGTTGATCAGATTCATATGACAGTATTCCATTTATTTTAGAAATTTCATCGGCAAACTTTCTAGGGGCAACAATAGTTATACCGTTTAATACTCTCTTGTAAGTATATAAAACTTGGATATCTGGTGATATACTATTTAACTTTTCAATTAACTCAGCTTGCTCTTTATCTATTTTTTCTAACAAATTTTTATCAATAACTTTACGACCGTCTTTAATAATTAGAGCCTCAAGAAGAGCAGGCTCTTTCAACTGCAACATAGCAATAAACTTTGGATAACCATCTTCAAAAAATAATTTCTCTTTTGCAAACTGTGGTCCAACAATATTTTTAGAGCTTCCAGGTGACTCAAACTTTGAACAACCAAAAATAGATAATATCATTACTAAAAAAATAAACTTCATATTCTCCCCCTGAATAACAAACTCAAAATCTAGGTCTGTAAAGAGTATATATAGTAAAATTTTTACCTATATGTAAAATTAATAAATCTTACTACTGTCTTAAGTAAAACTTTTAGGTCTAACTATAATTTTAAATTAATATTTAAAGTTAACATTTAAGTTCCTTTAAGATACTTACTTAAATTTACTTAAATTACTTAATTTTGAACTTTACATGAGAAGGTCTTTGAGTTCGCTTTGTTTTTTAAACAATTGTCATTTGTATTAGAATATGTAGAACAACAAGATGATAGAAAAAATGTTATTGATAGTAATAAAAAAATTTGAGAGCCCATAAGCACCTTAAAAGATGAGCTAAAATAATTTCTAACTCATCAATATTATTTAAACTAAATTATCTAATATTAAACGGCATTGGCACTGGTAATTTAAATGTTAATAAATAAGTTGTAGACTTATCATCACTACCAGGAATATTAGTCCCATTCCCAAACTCTTTATAGTTTCTAATTTGATATTCTAGACCAATTTTTAACTTTGGAGCTGCTTTAATAGATATTCCAGCATTAAAGCCATCGCCTTCAATATCAAAATCTGTATTATTATCTCTGTCATATTCTGCTTCAAACTTAAAAATGTAAGACCCATAAATTCTAACCATCGGATTTATGCGATAACCTATAAATGCTCCTAAATCCTTTTGCTCATAATCTCCATCTGAATTTGAACTATTATCAGCATCAAAATCTCCATTGCCCTGGCCATAATCAAAACCAAAAATATAACCTCTGGCCGTTTCAATACCTATTCTTGCTCCATAGTATAAACTTTTAATATCACCATCAATAATATCATCACTTTCTAGTTTGCCTATAAAGTAACCAGCATATGGCTCTACATAAAAAGGACTTTTACCTCCAAAAGCAGCATGGCTATTTATAGAGTAAAACAATGTCGTAAAAGTTAGTAATGAACTAAATAAAATTATAATTTTTTTCATAAAAATTTCCTTTTAAAGATTATATATATGCCATCAGGACTATTAAATACCATTGATTTAATCTTTTGAAACCCTATATTTAAAACTGGTATTTAGTCTTAAATCCACCCCCAATAGCCCTAATTCTTTCATCGCATATATTGACAATCTAAATTTTTAACTTTGTTACAGTGCAAAACCAATTCTATTAAATGATTCCCTTTTTTTAGAAGTACTATCTTTTTTTTAAACTTGTGCTTCTATAATTCTAAGCGACTATAAAAGTCCCATAGAGAATATTTAAGACTAGCCGATCGGACAAAGGTGCAAAGTATTTAAAAGTGGACTCGAAAAAAGTAATTTTCCAGTAATATTGTTAAAAATCGAAGTTTTAGGTAAAGTTTAGCTAGTGACTTACCCGATCGTACATAAAATCAACTTAAACCAGTTAAAAAAAGCACACAAATCAGCCAAACCTGGACCTATATAAAGATTCACTAGCTATACAGAAAAGCAGCGTATCCTTTATTGCTTATGGTCAAGCCTTTTAATATGCAACTTTATCTCAATAAAAGTTCATATTTACCCATAGTTATTATTCGTTGTTAAAATCTCAATATTTAAATTATTAAACTTAATTTATAATTTTCAACAAAGAACTAGCCTTTAAACGTTTAAAAGAGGTTAATCATTCACACTCTTATCTGCTATTTAAAATAGTATAAAACTCTCATTAGCCCTCTCTAAATGACTTGATGGATTATAAGTAATACCATTTCCTTTGCTTCCAGACATTGACAATAAATACTAACTCATAGAAATTGGGCATACTTATACACAGGAGTTCATATGAGAGATGTTAATCCAATAAATATTCCTTTTAAATCCAGCACCGTGCTATTAATCGCTTGTTTTATCATCGCCCTTATAGTTTTTATGAACTGTTTTAATGTCGTACCTGTTGGTCATAGAGGACTCTTTGTACGTTTTGGTGTCGTAACCTCAGAACCACTGGAAGAAGGAGTATACTTTAAAATTCCTTTTATTACTCAGTTAGTAACTATGAATGTTAAAGTACAAAAATGGGAAGATAAAACTAATGCCTACTCTAAAGATGCTCAGGTCGTTGAAGTGATTAGCTCGCTAAACTATGCTCTCAAAAAAGATCAAGTTAAAAATATTTTTCAAAATGTTGGTAAAGATTTTGAGCGGATTTTAATTCCACAAGTATTTCAAGGTTTAATGAAAGAGGTCATAGGTCAATATAATGCTGTTGATTTAGTATCACAAAGAGACGAAGGAACACAAAGAATTAAAGAAAAGCTTACAGCAAAGCTCGATGAACTTGGTATAGTTGTTACCAACTACGAGGTTAATAATTTAAATTTCGATGATTCATTTGAACGAGCAGTAAAAGACAAAGTCATTGCCGTGGAAAGAGCCAAAGAGGCTAAAAACAAGACTATTCAAATTGAAGAAGAAGCAAAACAGAAAATTATTACTGCTAAAGCTGAAGCTGAAGCCATGAAAATTAGAGCTATCGCCTTAAGCCAAAATAAAAACCTTGTTGAGTACGAAGCCGTAAAAAAATGGAATGGAGTTCTCCCCCACTATACCGGAGGGCAAATTCCATTTATTAATGTAAAATCAAAGTAGACATAAGTTAAACATTTCTATTTTATCTTAAGTTCTTTAAAAAATAGATTTGTATCTACTTGTTACATTCAAATAGTTCAGCTTTAGTTAATATGAATTGGTTTAGTTACCTTATCTGAAGTATATTCTAACTTGCTTTCTATATTTGTAATCTTTAATCCTGGTTCTTTTAATAATGTTAATATATAACTACCATCTTGGTTCCAAAAACTAGCAGAGTTAGTTACATCAGAAAACCCTGCAACTTTATCGTTCATAAAAATAGCTTGTGCAGGTCGGCTATAAAAATCAATTAACATATGTCCATTGCGACTATATAAAGCTGACCTTTTTTTCCCAACTGAGTAATACGCAAAACCTTCATTAATTTTCAGCCTCATCGGACGTTTGTTTTTATATCTAAAATTTGCCAACTTATGCCCATTAACATTAAATAGTGTTAATTCTTTGAAATTATTAATATAGCCAACAAAATAATCTGTACTGTATAGTCTAAGTGTTTCTTGCTCAATTTTAACTTCATCTAATACCTGACTAAATTGATTCCATATCTTCAGCTTACCTTTACTCACTACTGTCAAAAATTTATTGGTTATTTTTATCGATGATGAACTCATAACATTTTCAATAAGTTTCGTACCATTAAATCCCGAATATATAATTGAACCAGTTTTATCAATAACCTTCGCAAAAGAGTCCGTTAACTCAACTGTTTTTTCTGTCGAAGGTGAAGAAACCAAAACCTCTCCCTTTCTATTATACAAGCTTAAATTTTTATTTTTTTCTATTAACAAAAAGTTCTTGGCACTAATCACTTCACAAGGATTTTCGCAATTAATTACTTTATTATTAAAATTTAATATCACGACATAGTTTTTATTCTTGTCATACTTAATAGTAAATGGCTTAAATGTTTTTACATTCGTCACAACATTCTTTTTTTTACTCATATTACAGGCTACTAAACTTAATATAATTATAACAAAAATAATTTTTTTAAAATCAAACATTTCCTCTCCTTAATTTGAGATATAAAACTAGCACAAAAAGTAAGTAATAAAGCAAACTTAATTACAAATAAAACAACAACATATATACAGTGTTAAATTAGTTTTAAAAACATACTAAACAATAAGTTTAAGCATTTTTTCTTAACTAATTTTAAAAATATCTTACGTTCCGCAATCAATGAGCTTGTCAGCAAACTAAGTTCCATTAAAAAAGAAGCTCATCTTAAAAAATAAAATTAAATAAATACTACAAATCAAAAAAACTCAAAACAAATCACTTATTCAATGAAAGCTTTAAAGTGACATTAATGAACGTTCTCACATTCAGCCTTAATCGTAATTTGTAACCCAACTGGAACATCACCAGAGAGCTTTACTTGGTTTGTCGATATTAAAGTAAATGGAATTTTTCTATCTTTATTTCCACTTTCATACACATCTAAGCTAATAGGGTCACAACGTAAACCAATTGTTTTCACATTACTTTTCACGTTCGATGAAATACTTATCAGTTCTCTACCAT
>CALJPJ010000283.1 GCA_937980625.1 uncultured Bdellovibrionales bacterium | reverse complement strand
ACTGGTGTTGACCATATGACTAATAATGTACCTGCTGGCGATATGCAAAAGTGGTGTAGTTTTTATGAAGATATATTTAATTTTAAAGAGGTAAGATTTTTTGATATTAAGGGGTTAGAGACTGGTTTAGTGTCTAAGGTGATGATGTCTCCTTGTAGAAAGATAATTGTTCCAATTAATGAGCCTACGGATGATAAATCACAAATTCAAGAATATCTAGATGAATACAAAGGCTCTGGAATTCAACACTTAGCTCTAAAGACTAGCGATATATGCAAGACAGTTGAAGCATTGAGAAAAAACGGAGTTAACTTTTTAGATGTTCCGGATACATACTATGAAAACCTTTTAGATCGTGTTCCAGGTGTAACCGAAGACCTAGGCGAGCTGCAAAAATTAAAAGTATTAGTTGATGGCGATAGCTCAGCTTACCTTTTACAAATTTTTACAAAAAATTTATTAGGTCCAATATTCTTTGAGATAATTCAAAGAAAGGGTCATAAAGGTTTTGGTGAGGGAAATTTTCAGGCATTGTTTGAAGCCATTGAAGAAGATCAAAGAAGAAGAGGATATTTATAAGTGCATCATTATAGCCAAGGAAAACCAACTAGACAGGCTCACAAAGGAATTCCCGAAGGCTTTTATGAAGAGGAGCAAGGCTTAAAAGGTTTTTTTGGCCCTGTTTCTCACTTAATTCGAAAAAAGCCAAGCACACGTTGGAATAATATTAGTGGTGACTTGAAGCCACGTTTATTTGACTTAGTCAAAATAACTAAAAATAAAAAGTGGCAGAGATTACTGTATAATAATTTTTTGACACTATCTTTATCAAGCTTTGAAAAAGGTTTGTCGAGTGATGCCTTTAGAAACGCTGATGGTGATACAATTTATTTTTGTCATAGCGGCTCTGGCCATGTGTTAACTGAATATGGCTTGCTTGATTTTAAAAAAGGAAGTTACATTGTAATACCTAAGTGTATTTCAGTCCAATTTTATATAAAAGAAAAAACACACTTTTTCATTATTGAAAATAAGTCGAGTCACTTTGAAGACTTTAATCGTGGGATAGCTGGTAGACATGCTATTTTTGATATTCAAACTATTGGAAAGCCAGATTTAGCTGCCTTAAATGAGTTTGTTGAAGATCATAAAGTTATATGTACAGAGATAAATGTTAAGCATAATAATGAAATTACAAAATTTAGTTATGATGAAACAATTTATGATGTGGTTGGCTGGAAAGGTGACCTTTTTCCTTATACGCTGAATACTGAAAACATGATGCCACTAATGAGTCATAGATCACATTTACCACCAAGTGCTCATACAACTTTTGTGGCGAGAGACTTTGTTGTTTGCACCTTCCTGCCTAGGCCACTTGAAGAAGATGATGACGCTCTAAAAGTTCCTTTTTATCATCAGAATATTGATTATGACGAGGTATTATTTTATCACGATGGAGATTTCTTCAGTAGAGATAACCTACACGCTGGTATGATGACATTTCACCCAGCTGGGTTTCCTCATGGTCCTCACCCTAAGGCGGTTAATAATATTAAGGGTAAAAAAAGAACTGATGAAACAGCTGTAATGATTGATAGTCGGTGGCCTTTATTGAGAGATCCAATATTAGATTCTGTGGAGTTGCAAAATTATTGGCAGTCATGGAAGAGCTAGGTACAAGTCTTACAATTGACGAGGCATTTGTTCGTGCCATAAAATTAGCTAAGTATGGAATTGGTTCAACTAGTCCTAATCCACCAGTAGGTTGTGTAATTCTAAATAAAAATAATAAGCTCATTGGCTCTGGCTACCACCAGAAATATGGTGGCCCTCATGCTGAAATTAATGCTTTAAATTCAGTTAGAGATGATTCGGAGTTAAGGGGCTCTACGGTGATTGTTACTTTAGAGCCTTGTGGTCATCAAGGAAAAACTCCTCCCTGTTCGCAGGCCTTAATTGAAGCCGGAGTGAACAAGCTTATCTATGGAGTGTCTGACCCAAATCCACTTTTTAATCATCAGGGAATTCATGATGTTCAAGTTGCTGGGATTAAAGTAGAAAAGTATGATGAGAACTCTAAAGTTATTGAGCAGTTAAATGATCTCGTTGAGTTTTTTTTATTTTCACAAAAAAATAGTAAAGCGTTTATTTCATTAAAATTTGCAAGTAGTTTAGATGGTCAGATTGCATTAAATAACTTTGACAGTAAATGGATAACTAATGCTAAAAGTAGAGCTTACTCACACTATCTAAGGTTAAAACATGACTCGGTGCTTGTAGGAGTAAATACAATTATACAGGACAACCCTCAGCTTAATATTCGTATAGAAAATATTAGCCCAGTTACTAATAAGGTCATTATTCTTGACCCCAACTATAGATCAAAAGAATTATTAAAAAAATCAAACTTACTAAATTGTCGAAGTGAAAAAGATGTTTATGTTGTATGTAAAGAGAACTGCAAAGATGCCAAAGAGCCTTACAACTTTATCGATATAAAAATAAATGATGAAAAATATTTTTGTTTAGATAGCTTGAGTAAAAAAATTAAAGACTTTGGACTTAACTCGACTTTGGTTGAGGGTGGTGCAGGGACTATCTCATCTTTTTTAAAGCAAAGACAATTTAATAGAATTTATAACTTTATTGCTCCATCAATTATTGGTGCCGGTGGTGGTTTGAGCTGGTCTAAGGGCTTAAACTTGAAAAGCTTAGAAAATAAAATTAAATTGTCTATGACTCAAACAAAGTGTTTTGGTGATGACATTTTACTTGAGTATAAATATTAGTTTTTATCTATAAACTTTGTAACCAAAGCCTAGGTACACATAGCCTCTAGTCGAGTCACTTGATGAGTTAAGTTACTATTTTATATTGAGTTTTGTAATATTTTTTCCGATTAGTGTATTATGGCGAAAAAGAAAATTTTAATAGTTGATGATGATAG
>CALJPJ010000282.1 GCA_937980625.1 uncultured Bdellovibrionales bacterium | reverse complement strand
CAATTAAAAGGTTGTTATTGGACAATACCGGCAACCTCAACTCAGGGAACTACCAAAGAAGGCGATAAAGATTATATTGTAAGGGTGTCTGTGGCTCCTATTATGGATGTAGATTTACATAAAAAAGTATTTCAAGATTTTATAAGTGAAATTTAAAAAACTACTTTAAGTTGAAGATATTATGAGAGATGAAATAATTAATATTATAAAAAATAATTATAATAATTTTTATAGTAATAGTATCGATGTAAACTCTGATTATATACCGGTGTCAGGTAAGAGCCTAGACCAAGATGATTTGATTCATTTAATTGATGCAAGTTTGGATATGTGGTTAACAGCCGGGCGCTTTGCCAAACAATTTGAGTTTGAGTTTGCTTCTTATATGGAGCAAAAATATTGCTTGGCGGTGAATTCAGGATCTTCAGCAAACCTAATTGCTTTTTCAACTTTAACCTCTCAATTTTTAGGAGACAGGAGAGTTTGCCCCGGCGATGAAGTCATAACAGTGGCTGCTGGTTTTCCAACTACTGTTAACCCAATTATACAATGTGATTGTGTGCCTGTTTTTGTTGATGTTGACTTAGAGTCATATCAAATTGATGTGGCAGTACTTGAACAAGCTTTAAGTAATAAAACTAAAGCCATATTTATTGCCCATACATTAGGTAATCCATTTAATTTAAAAACTATTTCAGATTTTTGTAAAAAACATGATTTATGGCTTATAGAAGATTGTTGTGATGCTGTCGGAGCAAAATATGAAGGTAAAAGTGTTGGAACTTTTGGTGATTTAGCAACGGCTAGTTTTTACCCAGCTCACCATATTACAATGGGAGAAGGTGGTGCTGTTTTAACATCAAATCCTCTTTTAAAAAAGATTTCTGAGTCTTTTAGGGACTGGGGGCGAGACTGTTGGTGTGAACCAGGAGTTGATAATACTTGTAATAAACGGTTTCAGTGGCAGTTAGGCAGTCTTCCGTCGGGTTATGATCATAAGTACACCTATAGTCATATAGGTTTTAATTTGAAAATTTCAGATATGCAGGCGGCAGTTGGAGTCTCTCAACTTAAAAAAATCAATAAATTTATTGAAAAAAGAAATTCTAATTTTTTATTTTTATTTAAAAAGTTTAGTCAGTTAGATAATTTTTTTATATTGCCCAAGGTACAAGAAAACTCTTGTCCAAGTTGGTTTGGTTTTCCATTAACAATTAAAGATAGTAACCAAATTAGTCGTAAGGATTTAATTGTATTTCTTGAAAAAAATCGGGTGGGGACTCGGCTTTTATTTGCTGGAAATCTAACTCGTCAACCTGCATATACAAATATTAAAAAAAGAATAGTTGGAAAACTATGTAATACAGATAAAATTATGAACGATACTTTTTGGATTGGCGTACATCCAAGGTTAAACGAAGAGCATTTAGAGTATATGTTTGATAAAGTTTGTGAATTTTTAAAAATTAATGAGGTGATATGAAAGTTGCAATATTAGCAGGAGGCTTTGGCACAAGGATTAGTGAAGAGTCAGTACTTAAGCCAAAGCCAATGATTGAAATTGGAGATAAACCAATTTTATGGCATATAATGAAGCAGTATTCTTGCTATGGAATTACAGAATTTGTAATTTTACTAGGCTATAAAGGTTATTTAATTAAAGAGTATTTTGCAAACTACTATTTACATGAGTGTGATGTAACTATTGATACTTCAAATAATAGCCTCGAGGTTCATAATAATGAGTCTGAAGACTGGAAGGTCACATTAGTGAATACGGGTTTAAATACAATGACTGGCGGTCGACTTAAGAGAGCTGAAAAATACTTAAAGGATGATACTTTTATGCTCACTTATGGCGATGGAGTTTCAAATATTAATATTGACGAATTAAAATCGTTTCACAAGCAACATGGGTCAACATTGACACTCACTTCTGTTCAGCCTAATGGTCGATTTGGCACTGTTGATTTTGATAATAAAAATAAAGTATTACGTTTTAGCGAGAAGCCTAGGGGAGATGGTGCTTGGGTCAATGGTGGTTTTTTTGTTTGTGAACCTGAAGTGTTTTCATATTTAAAAGAGGGGGATAAAACTGTATTTGAGCTCAATCCTTTGGATGACATAGCAAAAGACGGAAAATTATATACTTATAAACATGAGGGGTTTTGGTCTTGTATGGACACATTACGAGATAAAGAAAAACTAAATTCAATGTGGGAGATGGGAGAAGCTCCATGGAAAATTTGGTAAAGAATAAATTTTTTTCTGATTATAAAAATAAACGTGTTTTGTTAACTGGTCACACAGGCTTTAAGGGTTCTTGGCTCATGTGTTGGTTAAATTTATTGGGAGCTAATGTTAGGGGTTACTCTCTAAATGTGCCAACAGAACCTTCACACTTTAATTTATTAGATTTAAACTTAAATAGTAACAGTGATGATATTTCTGATATAAAAAATATTAAAAAGGTCATAGAAGAATTTAACCCAGAAATTATATTTCATATGGCTGCGCAATCTATAGTTAGATTATCCTACGCTATGCCACGAGAAACTTTTTTATACAATTCTATGGGGGTTGTTAATTTATTTGAAGCAGTAAGAACCACTCAAAATGAAGTTAGGGCCATCATTAATATTACATCTGATAAATGCTACGAAAATACCGGTAAAGATGCTACTTACAAAGAAACTGATTCCCTAGGTGGCTATGACCCTTACAGTGCTTCTAAGGCTTGTTCAGAAATTATCACTTCATCTTTTGTGCGTTCATTTTTTAATATTAATGAATTTGGTAAAACGCATAATTGTTTAATAGCATCTGTTCGTTCAGGTAATGTAATAGGTGGTGGTGATTGGGCTGCTAATAGGTTATTGCCAGATATATATAGGGGGTATGCTAAAAAAAATGTGATTACTATTAAAAACCCAAAAGCGATTAGGCCTTGGCAGCATGTGCTTGAGCCATTAAGTGGCTACTTAGCTTTAGGTATAAAGTTATTAAATAAAGAGGTAAATTATGCTGAAGCTTGGAATTTTGGTCCTAGTTTAGATAGTTGTGTAACTGTTGATCATATTTTAAGTTTAGTTTTAAAGAGTTTGCCAGGTATTGAGTTTCATATAAAAGAAGATGACATTCATGAGGCTAAGATACTTATGCTTAACTCTAAAAAGGCTAATGATATTTTAGGTTGGAAACCTAAGCTATCAATAGAGCAAGCCATACAGTGGACGTCTGATTGGTATAAGTTATATTATGATGGCAATAAAGTAACAACATTAGAGCAAATTATAAAATACCAAGACTTAATATGATTCTTTGATCTGCTTTTTATTTATTAAAAACTAAATGAAGAGAAAATTAAAAAGTACCTTTTATTAACTTATGAGGCTCTAATTTTCAATTTTATCTGTAATTATTACGTGAGGGTTGTTTCTTACTTGGTGATAAATTCTAATTAAATACTCGCCAATAATACCAAGGAAAAAAGCATTGAGTGTAATGCCAAACAAAGTGAGTAGTGATAGTGTGGTAAAGCCGTCAGGTAGGGTATAATTACTAAATATTTTTAAATAGATATAAAACAAACTTAGTGTCATAGAAACAAAACAAATAAAAAGGGCAAAATAAGAAGCCACTCTAAGTGGAAGGACCGATTGACTGACGATGCCGTCAAAAGCTAAGCGAAGCATTTTTGTTAAATTAAATTTTGTTTTTCCAGTAACCCTGGCTTGGCGATGATATTTAATGCCACAAGATTTAAAACCATAGCTAAAAACCATTCCCCTGAGGTATAGGTTTTTCTCATTCGTATTTGCAAGTAGGTCAACTACTACCCGGTCTAGCATCATAAAATCACCAGAATCAACAGGTAAGTCAACTTGGCCAATGGCTCTAATCAGTCGATAGAATAATTTGCGAAGTAGTGTAATGAAAAAATTTTCTTTACGAGAGGCTCTTAGGCCGTAGACAATTTTGTTGCCTTTTTCCCACTGGTCAATAAACTCTGGTAATAGTTCAGGTGGATCCTGTAAGTCACAGTCATACTCAATGACAGCGTTACCTTTAGATTTTTGATATCCAGTTAATATAGAAGCTTGGTAACCAAAATTTCTTGAAAAGCGATAAACTTTAATTCTATTATCTTTAAGTGCAAGAGCTTGTAGTAGGTTAAATGTATTGTCTTTGCTTGCATTGTCGGTAAATATAAATTCAAAATCGTATTGACTGAGCTGATCTGTAACAGCTTTCATTTGTGTATAAAAATTATTAATACTTTCAGACTCATTAAGAACTGGAGTTATAATAGAAATTAATTTTTTAGACATTGATTAAGTCCTTAATTCCATCAGCAAATTTAATTTTAGCTTTCCAGCCAGGGAGTGTTGGCCCTAAATATGGTTTTTGAATCTGTTGTTTTGGTTTGTCAAGTTGGCCCCAAAGTAGTAAGTCAGTTTTGGTAAAGCCAAGCTGTTTAATAAGTATATCAACATAATTTTTTAAACTCATGGACTCATTGTTGTGAATGAAATACTTTTTATGTGTTGCGGGAATAAATGAAGCCATAGCCGTTTTTATTGCGCTTATCACATCATTAACATGAGTGAAACTGCAATATTGAAGACCATCTGTAAGAGAAACTTTCTCATTATTGTTTATGTTTTTAACAATATTATTAAGTAGTTTGTCTCTTGTATCATTGCCACCAAATACGTCATATAATTTAAGTGTAATAGCCGAGATATTATGTCGCTGAACATACTGATCAATTAGCCTCTGAAAATCTAGCTTAAGGGTAGAGTATAAATTATTAGGCACTTCAAGTTTGCTTCCCATAGCGTGCTCCCAATAACTTCCGATGTTAATAATTTTTGTTGTACTATATTTAGTCATAGACTCTAAAAGATAGGCCCCAAGCTTAATTTGAACATCATGCATAAGTTTACTTTTTTCTTTTGAGGAAGTTATCTTTTTTAAATTGGGTGCGGCTAAGTGGATAACGGTTTCAATTTTATTTTGTTTGAAAATTAAATCGATAGGCCCTATGGAGTTGTTGTAGGTAATCCAAGTTAAATTTTTATTTTGTATTTGGGTGATAGTAGCCCTTGTTGTAGCATAAATAGTATGACCATTATTTAGTAAAGCTAAAATTAAGTTTTTGCCAATGTAGCCAGTTCCTCCTGTAACCAATATATTTTGAGCTTTCATACTTAGAAATTATCTTATTTTTTTATTATTGAGAATGATGGAGTTTAATATCATACAATTAGGTCTAAAAGACGGCGGCGCATCATTACGATGGAAGCATTCCTGGACAGCGGTCGCTAAGCAGAAACTCATAACATCACTAAAAAAATTAATACAAAAGAAGGTAGGTAAAACTTACTATACTTTTCGAAGTTTATTGCTCGGTCTTGTGTCGGGGCTTTGGAAATGATAATTTCGCCAAATGAAGTTATTTTTGATGTTCACTTTTAAAGAGTAAAACTTATGTTTTTGCAATAAACTTTTCAGATTTAAAAGAAGCAAAAGGCTATGGTGGCGCTCGAGCAAAAAAAATTATATATCGTTATTTTGCGAGTTTAAATCAATTGAGCTCATAGGAAGCAGTTAGTATGCAAGTAAAAGTTAGGTTTCTTGATAACCTCAGGCTAGAGGCGAGTTTTGATGAGTACAAAGTAGTTTCAGATCAACCCATTAGGTATAAGGGAGATGCCACAGCACCTGGCCCCTTTGATTACTTTTTGGCCTCATCAGCAATGTGTGCGGCATATTTTGTTAAAGCATATTGCTTGGCTCGAGATATACCCACAGAAGATATTAGTATTACACAGGATAATATAATTGATCCAGAAAATCGGTATAAGCAAAGTTTTAAAATAACAGCTGAAATTCCAGATAGTATATCAGAGAAAGATCGTAAAGGAATTATTAGCTCAATGGAGAAATGCTCTGTTAAACGAGTGGTGCAAAATGTGCCAGATTTTCAAATTGACACCGTTAACACACTAGGCAAGTCAGCAGGGTTACTTTTTGATACTAACAAAGATAAAACAACTAAAACTACAATTAAAGGTAAAGATAGCTCACTTGAAGACACTATAAATAATATGTCGGGCTGTTTAGCAGCTCTAGGCATTAAAATTGAAATTTCTTCTTGGAGAAATATTGTACCCAATGTTTGGTCGGTTAATATTTGTGATGCTGACTCTCCAATGTGTTTTTCAAATGGCAAAGGATCAAGTAAAGAGTCAGCCTTGTGCTCTGCTTTAGGAGAGTATTTAGAGAGGCTCAGTAATAATTATTTTTACAATGATTACTTTCTGGGAGATGAAATATCTAATGGCGATTTTGTGCATTATTCGACTGAAAAATGGTTTCAGCCAGGAGTTAATGATTCTATCCCAGAGGGGCTAATGGATGAATTATTATTAAAATCATATAGCACTGACCAAGACCCTTTAAGGGCTTCCTATTTAGTTGATACGAACTCAGGTAATATTGACCGCGGAATTTGTGCCATACCTTTTGAGCGTCAGTTTAATAAAAAAACAGTTTATATTCCTGTAAATTTAATTGGAAACATATACGTAAGTAATGGCATGAGTGCTGGTAATAATGCTTTTGAGGCAAGAGTTCAGTGTTTATCTGAAATATTTGAACGAGCGGTCAAAAATAAAATTATTACTGAGGAATTAAGCTTACCAGATGTGCCACAATCTATTCTAGATGAATTCCCAGCCATTGTAGAAGGGATTAGAAAGATTGAGTCCCAAGGCTTTCCCGTTTTTGTGAAAGATGCTTCTCTTGGGGGAAAATTTCCAGTTATGTGTGTCACTTTAATGAATCCAAAAACAGGTGGAGTGTTCGCTTCATTTGGTAGTCACCCGAACTTTGAAGTGGCATTAGAAAGAAGTTTAACTGAGTTAATGCAAGGGCGAAGTTTTGAAG
>CALJPJ010000281.1 GCA_937980625.1 uncultured Bdellovibrionales bacterium | reverse complement strand
TTTATCACATGTGAGAATTATATGGCTAGAAAATCTGAGATTATGATCACCGACTCTTTTGGCAATACTGCGTTTATTGATATGAGTGATGTTAAAACTAAAAAATTAAACCGATGGCAAGGTTGGTATTGCGGCACTGGTATTGAAAATATAAATATCTTAAATCGTGGACGTGTATTTGGAGCTGTATGCAAAAATGGTGTTGAGCTTGGCAATATATATAAAACTTTTAAATTAGCAACCAAACCAACTATTTGTGAAAAGCCGTCCTGCCACTGTGGCTCAGATATTTTAATCCCTAAAACCAAAAAGTTACAAAACTTTAATAAACTTCACAAAAATAAAATTAATTCTCAAAAAGCTGATCTCAGTAGCATAGAAACCATTGATGGTAATTTTAAGTTAAGGGAAAAAAATACCATTGCTGTTGATTGGAATATTGGCAAGCGATGTAACTTTAACTGTAGTTATTGCCCAGACTCAGTCCACGATAAAAATAGTCCCCACATACCAATGCATGACTTTATGACTGCTATTAATAATTTAGAATCACAAATACCAAGTGATAAAAATTTAAAAATTACTTTTACTGGCGGAGAACCAACTTTTAATCCAAACTTTTTTGCCTTTGTTAGCTTTCTTAAAAATCACTTTAAAGAGCGTGTCACAATTTTTACCAATACTAACGGCAGTCATACTAATGAATATTTAAATAATCTAAATAAGTTTTCAACACTACTAATTTCAGTTCATTTTGAATTTATTGATGTAGCAAGATTTATCAAAAAAATTCGCTACTTAGTTGAACAAAGACAAAACGAACAACGCTACGACCTTAATACACTCCTGTACGTTAAAATTATGGTTACACCAAAAACTATTGAAAAAGCTAAAGATTTATTTTTTGACTTAACTCATTTTCGCCAACACGCTTTTGATCTGCGCGTTAACCTTGAGCCCATCGTCGATAAAGAAGATGACTATAAGCTAATAAACTATACTGAAGAACAAAAAAAATTAATTAGAGACCTTAATGAACACGATCGTTTATTACGCACTAACCTTGAATCTTTTTTTAAATTTTTTACCAATAACAAACTTATTAAATCGAAAGAAAAAATTGAACGTCGCTTTGCTAACTTGTAAATATTAAGCAACCTTTTATTAAATTTTACTGCCAAAAACTAGCTGGCGGGCTATTATTTATAGGGCCTGAACTAGCACCCACTCCGCCGAGTGCCAAGTCTGATCGACTAAATATTTTTCCTGAAAATAGTTTTACCGAGTAACCTGTTCTCCCGCCACTTTTTATACAGCCACCAGGAATTTTGTAGGCTTTATCTTCGCCATAGCTATAGGAGTCTGCTCCAGGCTCACAGTTAGCAAACCAAGCTTTTGTATTTGCATCTGAAAAATCTAATGCTTTCAAACCATGCAGCCATGCAGTTAAAAGATGTTTTGGCTCGTTAATATAATAGTATGTGGCATCATTTCTTTTACTATTAGAAATATTTATTTGATCAATAACGTCAATGGCTTTATCTGGCTGACTGCCATGATCGCCACGAACCTTAATTTGTGTAATATTTTGAACTAATGACGAAGCCTTTAGTATTTTCTCTTTATTCTCAATTAGTTTTGGCATATAGACCTTAGAAAACTCAGGCTCAATTGAATAGTAGGTGGCATCAAATAAATCAGGAGCTATTGCTGCAATTTCATACTCTCTTAATTTTGTATTATCATTATCTTCTACTACTGAATCAGCGTTGCTTGTCCACATTTTTTTTAAAGTATTAAAGTGAGCAAAATTTCCAACTGTTAAATCTTTAAAATCTTTAATTGAGTTTAAACCTAAATGAGCACGATAACCATTTTCATCGCCTGGGTACCTAGAAAAATTGGGAAAAGCTGTGGTATCTCTTCTTAATTCAGTTACAGACACTGTTTCTCCATTTTCACCAACTCTAAATGGTAGTAACTTATCAACCTTAGCCCCCCCTCCTGATCGGCTTGCACCTGGAGCCCAAGTTTCAGAATACCAAGGACCAACTCTACCACCAAATGGCTTTGCAAAAGCTCTAGCCGTAATTGTTAAAGGCTCACCGATCGGAAAAAAAATAGGCCTTGTTTTAGTTTTTGCCACTACTCCTGAGTAAACCCAACTCCACGGATTTTTTTCAATTCCAACACTATGTTGAAATAATGAGTTTTGAAGATGATTATATTCAGATACTGCAGCCAGATTTCTATTTGGGTCATAATTAAGCCAGGCATTTATTGCAAGGTTACCTGGGGTTAAGCCTAGATGCACAGGCTTTGCGTCTAAGTTACTAAAGCTGCATGTTGCACTAGCACCTCCCGCGCCTGACTCTACAAATAATACATTTGGTGTCACTTCAATAGGCGCAAAAAAATCACTTATACTCCTTCCCCCCAAGGAATTATAATAACTGACCTCAGCTTGGCTTTGGTTACTATAAGTTAAATTTTTAGTAACCATTTGAGCTACACCGGCCTCTACAGAATCACCATTTAAATCAATAAAGCCCCCTGTAGAACTTTGCATTTGGTTTAATAAACCATATATAAGTTCACGCCGAGCTTTTTGCTCCACCCTAAATATACCTAAAATTGAGGCTGCGTACATATAGTTTAAAGCTACAGCATTCTTGCAATTATTTGAAATGATCTCAGCTGCTCGACCGAAACCCGCATTCACTGCCTGCTGCAGAGAAGCGCTGCCAATAGCCACTGACGCTGGCGGTGGAAAGTTTGGCACATTAAAATCTCTCTGTGAACATAAGTTATCTGGACCAACTTTTGGTTTCCAGTTGGGTGCAAAGCCAGTACAAACAATTGGTGTTTCTTTCTTTACAGGGTCATCAGTGCTTGTATTGGGGTAAAAAATATCATCTTCTGAATCTCTGCTTGCTGCACTTAATCTCGCTGGGTGCTTTATAGGTGCACTATTACTGTGCCCCCCTACTCCGTATTGGCCTAACACTCTATAACGCCAAGACAATAATTTCCAAGCCTGTCTCACTTGATAGTTTTGGTGAGCAATGACGTTAAGCATTTCAGCTTGTTTTTGTGCCCCATAGTAAGCCGCTAAATCAACTGCATTTTGTAAATTTACTTTATCATGTACTACTAAAGCCACATTAATCGACATAGCAAACAATACAAAAAGTACTTGAAAAATAATTGCAATAAAAATTGCCATTTGACCACTTTTATCATTTAAAATTTTTCTCGCAAACCTATGTTTCATAGATCTTATATTCTAAACAAAAGATTATGTTTAATCTAGTTTTGATAATTAATTTGTCCTTATTTAATAACTTTTGACCTCTTCACAGATTAAAGAGAAGATGAATGTATCTATTTTGTGAGGTGTGATA